>CAYFYS010000197.1:0-4920 GCA_964347365.1 uncultured Rhodospirillaceae bacterium
AGTGTGCTAAATACACTGTGTGATTTGTAATGCCAAATTTCATACAATTCTAATTGTTCACCTATTTCCAGCAAGTCGGCGGGATCGAGTGCGACCCGGTCTCGGTCGAGTTCACCTATGGGCTCGAACGGCTGGCGATGTACGTCCAGGGGGTCGAGAACGTCTACGACCTCGACTTCAACGGCGCGGGGATGCGCTATGGCGCGGTTTTCCGCCAGGCCGAACGCGAGTTCTCCGCCTACAACTTCGAGCATGCCGATACCGCGATCCTGTCGCGGCAGTTCGGCGATGCGGAGGCCGAATGCCGCGCGCTGCTCGCCCGGCGCCTCGTGCTGCCGGCCTATGACCAGTGCATCAAGGCAAGCCACGTCTTCAACCTCCTCGACGCCAGGGGGGCGATCGGAGTGACCGAGCGGGCTGCCCATATCGCGCGTGTCCGCGCACTGGCCAGGGGCTGCTGCGAAGCTTGGCTCGAAAGCCGGGCGGTGGCCGAGGGCAATGGCTGAACTGCTGCTGGAGTTGCTATCCGAGGAGATCCCCGCCCGCATGCAGGCGCGCGGGGCCGCGGAGCTGGCACGGCTGGTGGGCGCGCAGCTCGCCGCGGCCGGGCTGTCCTTCGATCCGCCGACGGCCTACGCCACCCCACGGCGGCTGGCGCTCGTCGTTGCGGGTCTGCCCGACCGCCAGCCGGACATGCGCGAGGAAAAGCGCGGCCCGCGCATCGATGCACCGCAGGAGGCCTTGCGCGGCTTCCTGCGCGCCAACGGCGTGACGCTCCAGGCGTGTGAACAGCGCAAGACGGGCAAGGGGACGTTCTGGTTCGCCGTCCTGGAGCGTGCCGGCAGACCGACGGCCGAGGTGCTGCCGGAGCGCCTGGCCGCGGCGGTCGCCGCTCTGGCCTGGCCCAAGTCGATGCGCTGGGGGATCGGGCGCGCGCGCTGGGTGCGCCCGCTGGTGCGCGGGCTGTGCGTCTTCGATGGTGCGCCGCTGGCCTTCGACCTCCCGGGCGGCGCCCCCGTAGGGGCGCTGACCACCGGTCACCGGTTCCTCGATCCCGGTCCGATCGCGGTTACGGGCTTCGCTGGATATCGCGATGCGCTGCGCGCGGCCCATGTCGTGCTTGATCCGGCCGAACGCCGGCGGATCATTACCGAGGGCGCCGCTGCGCTTGCCGCCGCCGAGGAGCTTAGCGTCGGCGAGGACGCGCGGTTGCTCGATGAAGTCGCCGGGCTGGTCGAATGGCCGGTGCCGTTGATGGGCCGCATCGATGCGGCGTTCATGGATGTCCCCGAGGCGGTGTTGACCACCGTGATGCGCACCCACCAGAAATATTTCTGCGTGCGCGCGTCCGACGGCGCGCTCGCGCCGCGCTTCGTCGTGGTCGCCAACACCGAGGCGCCCGACGGCGGTGCGCGCATCGTCGCCGGCAACGAGCGCGTGCTGCGCGCCCGGCTGTCGGATGCCAAGTTCTTCTGGGACCAGGACCGGAAGACGCCGCTCGCATCGCGGATCGACGCCCTGCGGGCGATGGTCTTCCACGCAAGACTAGGCTCGCTCGCGCACAAGACCGACCGCATTGAAGTGCTGGCCGGCGAGATGGCGGCGTTCGTGCCCAGGGCCGATACCGCGCTGGCCAGGCGCGCGGCACGCCTGGCCAAGGCCGACCTCACCACGGCGATGGTCGGCGAGTTCCCCGACCTGCAAGGCGTCATGGGCGGTCACTACGCGCGCCACGACGGCTGGGACGAGGCGGTGGCGCTGGCGGTGGCCGAGCATTACGCGCCACAGGGACCGGGCGATGCCTGCCCGCAGGCGCCGCTGTCGGTGGCCGTGGCGCTGGCTGACAAGATGGATACCCTCGTCGGGTTCTTCGCGCTCGGCGAGCGCCCGACCGGTTCGGGCGATCCCTACGCGCTGCGCCGCGCCGCGCTCGGCGTCATCCGCCTGGTGATCGATAACGGCATTCGTCTCAGCCTGCGCACCGTGATCGGCAAGGCCTGTCGCGGCTACGAGGAGAGCGTGCGGGACTTCCAGGCGGGGCGCGACGGCTGCGAACCGACGACCCTCCAGGCGGAGCTGCTCGGCTTCTTCGCCGACCGGCTGAAGGTGCATTTGCGCACCCGGGGCGTCCGCCACGACCTGATCGCGGCGGTCTTCGGACCCGGCGAGGAAGACGATCTGGTCCGGCTGCTGGCGCGGGTGGCCGCGCTGGAGCGCTTCCTGCGATCCGCCGACGGCGCCAACCTGTTGAACGCGCACAAGCGTGCGCGCAACATCGTTACGATCGAGGCGAGGAAGGACGGCGCCTTCACCGGGCCGGCGGATGCGGCGCTACTGACCGCGCCCGAGGAGACGGTGCTCCACCGCGCGCTGGTGGCCGCGCGCGCGAAGGCTGCGCCGTTGCTCGCCGCAGAGCGCTTCGACGACGCGATGACGGTGCTGGCGGGGTTGCGTGGCCCGGTGGATGCGTTCTTCGAGCGCGTTACGGTTAACGCCAGGGACGCCGGGCTGCGTGCGAACCGCCTCAGGCTGCTGGGCGAGATCAGCCAGACCATGGGAAGGCTTGCGGATTTCTCGCAGATCGAGGGGTGAGCCCCGCCGGACGGGCGGGCGCTGCGGCCCGATACGCCGCGGTCAGCCCGGGATCACCGGACCGGTGCCTTCGATCTGGATGCGGTAGCCCGACCGGACATTGGGGTAATAGTCCCAAAGCGCCAAGTGGTGCGTGCACCGGTTGTCCCAGAAGGCAACCGAATGGGGCTCCCAGTGGAAGCGCACCTGGAAGTTCGGATGCGCGCAGTGGCGGTAGAGGAACGACAGGATCGCCTCGCTCTCCTCACGCGAGACTCCGCACAGGCAGGTGGTGAAGGAGGGGTTGACGTAGATCAGCCGGCGGCCCGTCACCGGGTGCTTGGCGATGACCGGCTGTTCGGTGATCGGCAGGTTGTTGGTTGCTGTGCGCGTGAACGCGCCGGCGCCGTCGTGCAGTGCGGTTGCACCCTCGAGATAGCGCTTCATGCAGGGCGACAGGGCCTCGTATGCCGCGTACATGCTGGCGAACAGCGTTGCGCCGCCGCCGGCCGGCGGGACGGTGTGAATATAGAGGATGCTGCCCATCGGCGGCGTTTCCAGACACGACTGGTCGGTGTGCCACGTCTCGTTGCCGGACACCGATTTCGCGTTCTCGTCGAAATGCAGCGCCCGGACCTCGGGATGTTCGCGAAGCTGCTTGGAGTTGGTGCCGTCGCCGCCGACGCTGATATGCAGCCGGCCGAAATGCTCGCCCAGCGCCTTGTGTGTCTCATGGGTGAGTTTCTGGTCACGGAAGAACAGCACCTGGCATTCCATCAGGGCGTCATGAAGCTCACCGACGATCGCCGGGCCGAGGGGTTCGTTCAGGTCGATATCGCTGACGAGGCCGCCGATATTGGGCGACACCCGCGTTACGTTGATCGTCTCGTAGGCCATCAGCCGTTCCTCCGCCTGGCCCGGGGCTGCGCCTTTCACGCCCCCGGCCAAGCGGAGGATGACCCCAAACCGTCCTTCGGATCAAGCCGTTATCCGGCCTCGGGCGCCGCTGCTCCGGCGGGTGCACCTATGCGTAGATCGGTCGCAGGTCCCTGGACATCGCTGCGATGTGCTCGGGTGCAACGATCACCCCGTCTCGAAGGATCTGGCGGCCGTCCACCCACATCGACTGCATCGAGATCACGCAGTCGGGATGGTTCTCGCCGCCGCCGGGCGCCCAGAACGGTAGGCCGAGACCGATGGCATCGTAGCCGAGGACGCGCTGATCCTCGATGAAGCACTTGCCGGTGTAGCGTGCGGCGGGATGGAAACCGCAGGTGAAATGGATCACGTAGCCGAAATCCCCGTTCCCTGCGCGAGCTAGGGCCCGTTGCATGCCCTGGTTTTCCGGCCCGCCGCCGATGACGTCGCGTACCTTGCCGTCGAGCCTGAGCGTCATCGCCTCGCCGGTCTCGGTGTAATACTCGTGGAACATGTTGCTGGTGACCACTGAGCCGCGGACCGATTCCATTTCGGGCATGAAGACGACCGTGCCCGGCACGAAATAGCCGCCGGGCCTGGTCGCCTTGGCCAGTGCGAAGCCCTCGGGTTTGGCCAGCGTGAAACCGACATCGGTGCCGGCGGCGTTGGTGATGCGGCATTCCTTGCCGGCGGCCCGGGCCATCGTCTCGCCAAACGCATCGCCGAAGGCGAACAATGCGTCGAGGTCGGCCCCGCCCATCAGGCGGACGATCGCTTCCGCACCGATATCGGCGCCGAGGAAGTAGCGTGTCCGGCCCTTTTCCATCGCGTGGTCGAAGGCCTTCGAGCCGGCCAGATAGGGCATGCAGAGGTCGATCCAGGCATCGCATGCGCCGACCGCCGCCTTGACATGATCGGGCAGGAACTCATCCGCAAGACCGCCCTGAAACGGCACCGGCGGCGTCAGGACGATCGTGGCGACCTTCGCACCGAGGCGATAGGCGGCATCCTGGACCGCCTGGACCCCGACGGGCTCCGTCCCGGTGTCGGTGGTGATCAGCACGCTCTCGCCTTCGGTGATGCACATCATGTCGCGCGCAAGCACGTCGGCGGCGCGGGCCAGTCTGGGGCCGGGTTCTATATGGGTCATGGCAGTCATCCCCGAACGAGAAAGCCTTCCCGCCAGCCGCGGCGCCGACCGGCCGAGGGTGCGGATTCTAGCCTCTTGTGATGGCGAACAGAATCCCTTTCCGTTGGATGGGCAGCGCGCGAGGGCTAGAGTGATCCCGGATCGCCCGAAATCGGCCGAAAGCGGGGCCGAACGCCGATGGGAGGATTCCGGGATGGCCGAACACCGGGTCTTCGCGGCCGGCGATGTCACACTGCAGTCCGGCCGGACACTGCCGGGCGCGAAGATTGCCTACACCACGC
>CAYFYS010000198.1:0-4911 GCA_964347365.1 uncultured Rhodospirillaceae bacterium
CGCGATACGTGCGACGGGCCGCAGGTCGATGCCCAGCCGCACGAGCGCAGGCTCCTCGTAGCCGCGTTCCCGGCCGCGCACGCGCACACACTTGCCGTCGGCGTTGAACGCCCAACCGTGATAGCGGCACGTGATGGTGGGTGCGCTGCCCGCGCGTGCGCGCGTCAGCATCGATCCGCGATGCGGGCACGAATCGTGGAAACAGCGCAGGCGCCCGTCCAGCCCGCGGATGGCGAACACCGGCCGCCGGCCGATGGTCGTGGCGAGGTAATCGCCGCGCCGGGCGACCTGACTGTCGTGGCACAGATAATTCCACGTGCGGTGAAAGATCCGCTCGATCTCGGCCTCGAACAGGTCCGGATCGACGAATGCGGCACGTCTGACCCGGAAGATCCCCTCCCGCGGCCGGTCGTCGATATGGCGTTGGACGCTCATCTGATGCCCGGATGGTCCGCGCGCGGTCGGCCGGTGTCAACCGGCGGCGCCCTGGACGGCGCGGGCCGCCCGATTATCATGCCGGGCCCGCCCACCGGGACGAGATCAGGATCGTGGATGTGAAAGCCAGTCTTGCCCAAACGCGCACGCCGGTCGCCCACGGCGATTTGCGGGGCTGGATCGAAGCCCTGCGCGAAGCCGGTGAACTGCGGGAGATCACCGGTGAAGTCGACTGGGACGTCGAGCTTGGCACCATCTACCGGATGGCCCAGGGCAAGGGCGACCGGCCGGCGCTCCTGTTCGGCAATATCAAGGATTATAACGGCCCCGAGGCGCGGTGTCGGGAGATCTTTGTCGGCGGGCAGGGCAGCTATTCCAGGCTCGCGATGATGTTCGGTCTGCCCCGGGACACCCCGGCGCGCGATCTGGTCAGGATCTGCAAGACCATCTTCACCGAGCGCATCGCCCCGGTCGTCGTCGACAGCGGGCCGGTGAAGGAGAACATCCTGACCGGCCGGGACATCGATCTGCTGGAATTCCCGGTGCCACGGTGGAACCGGCGCGACGGCGGGCGCTACGTGCTGACCTATGCCGGCTGCGTGACCAGGGACCCCGATACGGGTCTGCACAATGTCGGGATCTACCGCGGGATGGTGGTCGATCGCGACCGCATCGCCGTGTTGATGTGGCGCGCCCAGCACTGGGGCGGGCATTTCGGCAAACATGCCGCGCGCGGCGAGGAGATGCCGGTCGCCTATGTCATCGGCTGGGAGCCTTCGATGGGGTTCACCGCCGGTGCGCCGGTGCCGCGCGCGATCTCCGAATACGACGTGATGGGCGCGATCAGGGGCGCGCCGGTCGAGCTGGTGCCCTGCGAGACGGTGCCTCTCATGGTCCCGGCCGCCGCGGAGATCGTCATCGAAGGCTGGATATCCGGCGATCCGGCGACCTTCGCCGAGGAAGGCCCCTATGCCGAGTTCACCGGCTACTACGCCACCGAGGTGACCCGCAAGCACACCACGCGGGTCACCGCGATCACCCACCGCGACCGGCCGATCTTCCGCGGCACGCTTGAGGGCGCGCTGCCCTACAGCTACGCCGAGAACCCGGGGATGAGCTCGATCCAGCGCTCGGCCGCGGCCTGGAACGCGCTCGACCGGGCGGGCGTTCCCGGCATCACCGACGTCTTCGGCCATCCGATCCACGCCGGCGTCAACATGCTCGTCCAGATGCGCCAGACCTATCGCGGCCAGGCCAAGCAGGCCGCGGCGGCGCTGTGGGGCGATTCCTCCTCGCATGTGCGCTACAAGCACGTCATCGTGGTCGATGAGGATATCGACATCCACGATTACGCCGCCGTGGACTGGGCGCTCGCCTGGCGGGTCAACGCCGGGGAGGGCGATATCGTGATCTATCCCGCGACGTGGGGGGCCGGGCTCGATCCGTCGGTCCGCCGTCGCGACGCCGACGTTCATCTGTTCGGCACCGGCAAATGGCATCGGGTGCTGATCGATGCAACGATCAACCTCGACTACCCGCCCGACCGCAACGGCAAGCGCTATCCGCCGACTATCGAGCCCTCGGCTGAGGACCAGGCGGCGGTACGCGCGCGGCTTGCCGCGCTCGGCCTCGACGATCTGGCATAGGAGTACGATGTGAGCGAACAACCGGTGGGGCTTTCGAACCGCCTGCAGCCGCGGTGCTTCGGCGATTTGCGCGGCTGGATCGAGGCGCTCGATGTCGAGGGCGAACTGCACCGCATCACCGCCGAGGTCGACTGGGACTGCGAGCTCGGCACCATCGCCCGCAAGACCTTCGGTCAGGGCGACGGCCCGGCGCTCTTGTTCGAGAACATCACCGGCTACGGAAAGGGCGATGACGTGTGGTCGCGCGCGGTCTTCACCGGCGGACTGTCGAACTATTCGCGCGTGGCCATGATGCTGGGGCTGCCCAAGGATGCGCCGGTCCGCGATCTCGTGCTGGCGACAAGGCACTACCTGGAGCAGCGCATCGCCCCGATCGCGGTCGCGACCGGCAAGGTCAAGGAGAACATCCTCACCGGCGCCGACATCGACATCTACAAGGTGCCCGTGCCCCGCTGGCACCGCGAGGATGGCGGGCGCTACATCAACCCCTACCAGGCCACCGTGACGATGGATCCCGACACCGGGGTTCATAATGTCGGCATCTATCGGGGGATGCTGGGCCGGAAGGACACCCTGCCGGTGCTGCTCTGGCGGGCGCAGAACTGGGGAGTCCATTTCCAGAAATGGACCGACCGCGGCCAGAAGATGCCGGTTGCGCACGTCTATGGCTGGGAACCGGCGATGCCCTACTGCGCCTCTGCGCCGATCCCCACCGGGGTGTCAGAATACGAGGTGATGGGCGCGATCCGCGGCGCCCCGGTACCTCTGGTCAAGTGCGAGACTTCCGATCTCTTGGTGCCGGCCGATGCCGAGATGGTCATCGAGGGCTTCATCGATCCCGATCCCGCGACCTTCGAGCAGGAAGGGCCGTTCGGCGAGTACACCGGTTATTTTGGCGGCGATCAGGGACCCAAGCACGTCACCAGGGTGAGCTGCGTGACCTACCGCGACGGATCGATCCACCGTGGCACGCTGGAGGGCACGTTGCCCAAGATGCTCAACGAGAACTCGATCGTCAGCTCGGTCCAGCGCGCCGGCGTGGCCTGGAACGTGCTCGAGCGCGCTGGCGTGCCCGGCATCACCGACGTGCATTGCGCGCCGGCCAACAACGGCACCACGCTGATGATCCAGCTCCACCAGACCTACCGCGGCCAGGCCAAGCAGGCCGCGGCGGCGATCTGGGGCTCCAACGCCTCGCATCTGCGCTACAAGCATGTCTGGGTGGTCGATGAGGACATCGACATCCACGACTACGCGGCACTCGACTGGGCCTTTGCCTATCGGGTCAACGCGGCCGAGGACGACATCGTCTTCTTCCCCGGGTCCTGGGGCTCGCTGCTCGACCCCTCGACCCGGCTGAAGAACCGCGATCCGCTGCTCTACGGCACGGGCAAATGGTGCCGGGTGCTGATCGATGCGACGGTCAATCTCGACTTCGAGCCCGAGGCGAGCTACGGCGGCGAACGCTACCCGCCGACCGTCATGCCCCACCGCGAGGATCTCGAAAGGGTTGAAAGCCGCTGGGCGGAGTACGGCTTCGACGACGACTCCTGACCGCGCCCCGGCGCGGTGGTGGACGGCGGAACGCCGAGCCTCACCGCCTGTCGGCGAAGAAGGCCTTGAGCAGCAAGGCGGCCTCGCGCTCGGCGATGCCGCCATAGACCTCCGGACGGTGGTGGCAGGTGGGCTGGGCGAAGATGCGCACGCCGTTCTCCACCGCACCGCCCTTTGCGTCATAGGCCCCGAAATAGAGCCTGCGAATGCGCGCGAACGCGATCGCCTGGGCGCACATCGCACAGGGCTCAAGGGTGACGTAGAGGTCGCAGCCGATCAGGCGGGGCTGGCCGAGCACGCCCGTGGCGGCACGAATGGCGAGCATTTCCGCATGCGCGGTCGGGTCGCTGTCGGCCACCATGCGGTTGGCCGCCTCGGCGATCACCGCCCCGGTCGCCGGGCGCAAGACGACCGCGCCGACCGGCACATCGCCCCTCTGCCCGGCCGCCCGGGCGAGCGCCAGCGCCCGTTCCATCGCCGCGCTGCGCGGGGGCTTCTCCATTGCCGAGAACCTGGGCGCGGCGCACCGCATGGTCAAGACCGATATGCTTCGCGCCGCCCGCACCGTCTCCGGCGCGCCCGGATCGGACGGTCCGATCCGGGCATGTACCGGCCGATTGCGATCCAGCCCCGGACTTCATAGTGTGCGCGCCATGAGCCAGCCCCTGATTGGTCTGACCCTTGATTCCGAGCCTGCGGGCGGCTACGCCAAGCTCCCCTGGTATGCGCTCCGCGAGAACTATTGCGGGGCGGTTGCGCGCGCCGGTGGCCTTGTGGTGCTGTTGCCGCACGAACCGGACAAGGCTGCGGACTACATCGCGCGGCTCGACGGGCTGATCGTCACCGGCGGTGCGTTCGACGTCGATCCGGCGCTGTTCGGCGCCGCCAGCCGCCATGCCAGCGTCACCACCAAGGACCGGCGGACCGCCTTCGAGAAGGCGATCACCGAGCGCGCCCTGGCGCGTGACATGCCGGTGCTCGGGATCTGCGGCGGGCAGCAGCTCCTGAACGTCGTCCTCGGCGGCACGTTGATCCAGCACATCCCCGATGAGGTGGAAGGCGCGCTTGCCCACGAGCAGCCCAACCCGCGCACCGAGCCCGGCCATGCGGTCACCGTCGTCCCGGGGACGCTGCTGCACCGGATCGTCGGCGCCGATGCGCTGGCGGTCAACAGCGCCCACCATCAGGCGGCGGCCGAGATGGGGCAGGGCGTTGCCGTCAACGCGCGGGCACCTGACGGGGTGATCGAAGGAATCGAGGTGGCCGGTTGCCGGTT
>CAYFYS010000199.1:0-4887 GCA_964347365.1 uncultured Rhodospirillaceae bacterium
GAGCTGGTACGACAACGAGTGGGGCTGCTCCAATCGCATGCTCGAGGTCGTCGCGATGCTGGCTAAACTCGACTGAGCCCGTGATGGCGGCCTCGATCGAAGACCTCGATGTCGCCGGCAAGCGGGTCCTGCTGCGCGCCGATCTCAACGTGCCGCTGCGCGATGGCGCGGTAAGCGACACGACCCGGATCGACCGGCTGGTTCCGACCATCCGGGAACTCTGTGCCAGGGGCGCCACGGTGGTGGTGATGTCGCATTTCGGCCGGCCCGGGGGCAGGCGCGCGCCGGCTTTGTCGCTTGCGCCGCTCGCGGCGGCGTTGCGCGGGGCGCTCGGTGGCAAGGACGTGGTCTTCGCCGCCGATTGCGTCGGCGAGACCGCCCGCGCGGCGGTGGGGCGGCTTGGCCCGGGCGAGGTGGCGCTGCTGGAGAATCTGCGCTTCCATCCGGGCGAGGAGGCCAACGATCCGGGTTTCGCGCGCGCGCTGGCCGATCTCGGCGATCTTTATGTCAACGACGCCTTTTCGGCCGCCCACCGAGCGCACGCCTCGACCGAGGCGATCGCGCGGCTGCTGCCATCGGCCGCCGGACGTCTGATGCGCGCGGAGCTCGACGCGCTCGCCCGCGCCCTGGAGAGTCCGGCCCGCCCGCTGGCTGCGATCGTCGGCGGGGCCAAGGTTTCCACCAAGCTCGATCTTCTGGGCAACCTGCTGGACAAGGTCGACCTCCTGGTGATCGGCGGGGCGATGGCCAACACGTTCCTGCATGCGCTCGGCACCGACATCGGCGCTTCGCTGTGCGAGGCCACGATGGCCCAGAGCGCGCGCGGCATCCTCGCCAGGGCGGACGAGGCGGGCTGCGAGACCGCGCTGCCGCGCGACGTCGTCATCGCCCGGGAATTCGCCGTTGGCGCGGAGGCGCATGCCGTTCCGGTGGCCGCGATCCCGGCCGACATGATGGTCCTCGATCTCGGCCCCGCGACCGCGGAAGGCCTCGCCGCGCGGCTCGGGGGCTGCCGCACCCTGGGGTGGCACGGCCCGCTCGGCGCCTTCGAGGTTCCGCCGTTCGATGCCGCGACCAACAGGGTCGCGCGCGCTGCGGCCGATCTGACCGCATCCGGCGCGCTGGTCAGCATCGCCGGCGGCGGCGATACGGTGGCGGCGCTTTCCCACGCCGGCGTGCTGGCCGATTTCAGCTACGTCTCGACCGCCGGGGGTGCCTTTCTGGAATGGCTCGAAGGCCGGACGCTGCCGGGTGTGGCGGCGCTGGAAGGCTGACGCGCGGCCGTTGAGCGCGCGCGGCAGGGCTTCAGGACCGGCCCGGCTTGTAGATCCCCTGGGAGCCGACCAGGAAGGCGCGGTTCAGGCGCGCGCGGTAGTTCTCCATCGCCGCCGTGGCGGCGAGCTCGACGAGTTGCGCGTCGTCGAAATGCGCCCTTGCGTCCGCATAGAGCGCATCGCTCAGCGCGGCAGGCGTGTGGGTCAACGCTTCGGCGAAGGCGAAGGCGGCCTTCTCGGCCGCGCTGAACAGTTCGCTGTCGCGCCATTGCCCGACAGCGGCGATCTTCTCGTCGGTGCTTCCCGCAGCGCTGCTCCCGGCAGCGTTGGAGTCGATTCAGAACGGGCAGGTGACGATCTGAGCGACGCGCACGCAAACGAGCGCGCGCAGTTCCGCCGGCAACAGCCCCGATTTCGCCGGCGCGGCGCCCAGCGCACGGCCCGCCTCCAGAATCGGCGGGCAACGCGCCTGGATTCCGGCCGGGACCGACGGCTGGCCGATCGCGCGCTCGGCGGCCTCCATCAGCGCCCGCGCGGCCTCGGGCGCCTCGTGCTTTTCAAACGGCCTGATCCTGGTCATGCGAGCCCTCCATCCGGGCGAGGATGCCCGCCCTCACCCGTTCCCTGTTTCGTCTTGTGGGATCGTGCGTTCGAGGCGGATGCCGCGCACGTCCATCTCGTATTCCAGCCCCCTGACCGGCGGCCGGGCGTAGTGCCAGGTCAGCCCCGCCGGCGCGGCGCCCCTTGCCAGGATCTCCTCGGCGAGGAAGGCATGGATGTTCTGGACGGTATAGACCTGGGTGGCGGTCGCGTCGGCCCAGCCGATGCCGAGCGCGACCATTCTGGTTTCGATCGCCGCCAGCACGAAGCGCGCCTTGTCCCGCATCGCCTCCGCGCCGGTTTCGCCCCGACGGACGATGCCCTCCTCGTAGGTCGCGCGCCCTTCCGGGGACTCCGCTGAACCGGCGATGACGAAGTTGGGCGCCCCCGGCGCGCCGGTGCGCGGCACGGTGTAACAGAACGCCTCGAAGCACGGTTCGGGCGGTGGTGCGATCGCCGGACAAACGTTGGAGCGCGCAACCGGGTTCTCGTCATCTCTGAACAGCCCCCAGCGTTCGAGCGTACCGACATAGACCCGGTTGAAGTCGACGAACCCGGCCTCGCTGAACGGTGCGGGCGAGCGCATCTCGCAAGCGCACAGGGCGGTCGTCGGTCGGCCGTGTGCGGCGATGTGGGCCCGGATCGCAGCGAAGCCCTGTTCCATGGGCAGCGGCGCGGCGAAGCGGGCGCGCTCGATCGCAAAGCCCGGCTGCGCGGCGACGCCGCCGGAGTACTGAAAGGGGCCGCGGACATAGCGATAGCCGCCCGCCTCGAATACCGCCGTGTCCACCATCGCGCTCCGCACTCGTGTCCCGGGCGGGCCGGCCGCCCCGCCGCCGCGTTGTCCCGCAACGCCGCCGCGCCTACAGTCCGGCATCCGGCAACCGAGCGCAAGAGGCACACGATGAAGTACCGCCACCTCGACTGGAAGATCGAATCCTCGCAACAGAACCCCGGCGACAACGCCATCGGCGTACTCACGCTCAACCGGCCTGATCACGCCAACGCGATCGGGCCGCGGATGACCATGGAGCTCCACCAGATGGTGGACGAGATCAGGCACTCGCCCGTGCGGGTGGTGATCATCACCGGCGCCGGCGGCAACTTCTCCGGCGGCGGCGACCTCCAGATCGAGACCATGCCGATGGAGGATCAGAGGGACGAATGGGGCGATTACGGCGTCAAGGGCGAGTACGGCGAGATGCTGGTCTGGTTTGCCAACGACTACTTCCACATCATCGCCCAACGCATGTGCCGGAAACTCGAGGACCTGCCGCAGCCGACGATCGCGGCCGTTGACGGGATCGCGGTGGGCATCGGGCTCGAGATGGCGGTGAGCTGCGATCTGCGGATCGCCTCCGACCGGGTGCGGTTCGCCGAGATCGCCGTGCCGGCGGGCTTCATGAGCGAATGGTCCGCACCGCGCAGCCTGCCGGGGTTGATCGGACAGACAAGGGCCAACGAGATGATCCTGACCGGCCGGTTCGTTCTGGCCGAAGAAGCCGAGCGGATCGGCCTGGTCAATGCGGTCGTCCCCGCGGGCTCCCTGCTCGACGAGGCGCGCGCCTGGGCCGGGCGGATGTGCACCTACCCCGCGCTGGGGCTCAAATACGCCAAGGAGACCATCCGGCTCTACCAGAACCAGAATCGGCTGAAGGAGCATGGCGAGGTCGAGATGGAGCGCATCTTCGAGATCACGCGGACCCCCGATTGTGCCGAGGGGATCGCGGCGTTCCTGGAAAAACGCGCACCGGCCTACCGCCCCGGCGTTCCGGTGGACAAGCACGCGCGCTGGCACGACGAATAGGGCGCAGCGCCGGGTGCGGCTCCGCGCCGTGCCGATGCACGCAGATGCCGTTCAGGCGGGTCCGGGGAATCCGCCCTCGGCGTCGATCCCTCCGGCGGCGAACGCGGCCGCGGCCGCGGCTACGAACGCCGCGATCTCCGGGCGCGTCATCGCTCCGCGGAACATCTCCGCGCGCATGGCGACCCGCTGTTCGCTGATCGCGCTGATCGCCGCGGTCATCCGTTCCAGGTCTTCCGGCGAGCCGATCAGCCCGACCGCCTCCCTGGCCATTTCCTTGTAGTGGTCGCGTTCATCGTCGTAGATCACCCGCATCGCGGCTGCGGTCATCTCCTCCAGCGGGCCGCCCGACAGAAGCGCCCCCTCGCGGAACAGCCGCGCGCCGCCGCCCTCGGTGAAGCCGACCGCGGCACGATCGATCGGCGAGCCCGACCCGGCGTAGCCGCGCCGCAGCGCGCCCAGCCGCCTCTCCTCGGGAAGCTGGACGGTGTCTTCGGGCGCGATCGGCCGGCCCGTCAGGTGCTCGAAGACATCGGCCAGGAGAACGTAGTGGTTGAACTCCTCGGTGAGCTGCGACAGCCGGAAGTGAAACGTGTGACGGTCGAGCGTCCTGTCCACCTCGGGGAAGGCCTCGACCAGGGCCGCGAGCTCGCGGTGCAGCCCGTTGAAATAGCCATCGACCGGGTTGAGCTCCTTCCAGAGCTGCGCCCTCAGGTAGAAGACATGGTCTTCCTGGCTCGCCTTGGCGAAGAACCGCCGGGCGATCGCGCCCTCGGCCTCCCAGTAGGGCCACGCCGCCTCGAGGAGGCTGTGCTCGATATCCGCCGCCGCGCGCCACACCGTCATGAGGGCGATCATATCCGCGCGCACCGTCCGGGCAAGCGTTGCCGCAACGGCGGGGCTCTGGGAAGATGCGCCCGCGCGATGCGCCGACACGGGCAGGAAGGATGCCGCTGCGATGGCCCGTCTGGAGACCGACGTTCTGGTGATCGGCGCCGGTGGCGCGGGCATGTATGCCGCGGTCGCCGCCGCGCGCGCGGGCGCGCAGGTGGTGCTGGTCGACAAGTCGATGATCGGACGCGGCGGGGCGACGATCATGGCCCAGATGACCGTCGCCGCAGCGCTGGGCGAGTGGGCGCCCGATCACTGGACCCATCATTTCGCCGATACCGTCACCGCCGGGCGCGGGCTGTGCAACGAACGCCTGTC
>CAYFYS010000200.1:0-4864 GCA_964347365.1 uncultured Rhodospirillaceae bacterium
CATCGGACGGGTCGGGGTGGACGATGACAGGCAGTTTTCGGGACCTCCTGGAGGATCTGCGGGCCGCGGGGCAGCTCCTCGAGGTGACGCGCCCGGTCGACATCCGCCATATCGCCGCCCTTGTCGATCAGTCGGACACCGCGCTGATGTTCACCAACGTCGTCGGCTACGACATGCCGGTGGTCTCCGGAGTCCTCAACGATCGCGACCGGCTGGCAACCGCGATGGGCTGCGACTTTGCGGCGATCGAGGCCCGGGTGCGCGACGGGCTCGACCGACCGATCGCGCCGCGCCCGGTCAACGCCGGCGCGGCCCGCGAGGTGATGGTCGAGGGCGAAGCGGTCGATCTCTACCGCCTGCCGATCCCGCTCTTCTCGGTGCTCGACGGCGGGCCGATGATCACCGCCGGGGTGACGTTGGCCCGCGACCCCGACGGCGCACACGGGCTGAACGCCGGCGTCTACCGCTATCTGGTCAAGGAGCGCGCCCTGACCGGGATCGACATCGTCACCCCCAACAACCTCCGGCGGTTCGCCGAACGGGCGCTCGCCCGGAACCGGCCGCTGCCGATCTCGATCAATATCGGCACCCATCCGATCGAGGTGATCGCGGCGACCTACAAGGCACCGCTGGGCACGAGCGAGATCGAGATCGCCGGCGGGAGCAGGGGCCAGGGCCTGGCACTGACTCCCTGCCGGACGGTCGATATCGACTGCATCGCCGATGCCGAGATCGTGCTCGAGGCCGAGATCCTGCCCACCGGCTGGACCCGGCCGGAGGGTCGGTTCGGTGAGTTCACCCGGCTGATGGGCGGGCTGCACTGGAACCCGCTGGTGCGGATCACCGCGATCTCGATGCGCCGCGAGGCGGTCTATTACGCACTCCACATGCCGTGGGAGAATATCTGGCCCTCCGGCCCGATCTACGAAGCCGCCCTCAGGCGGGTCTGCCGCGAGGCCGGTGTCCAGGTGACGGCGATCAACGTCACGCCCGGCGGGTGCTGCCACTGGCATGCGGCGATCGCGATCAGACCCCACCCGGGCGACGGCAAGAACGCCATTGCCGCGGCGCTCTCAGTCGCCGACATGAAGCATGTGACGGTGGTCGAGGACGATATCGACGTCTTCGACCCGGTCGATGTCGAATGGGCGGTCGCAACCCGGGTCCAGGCCGACCGGGACGTGGTGATCCTGACCAACGCCCGCTCCAAGCCGCTCGACCCGAGCCTGCGGATCGAACCCGGCAAGGTGCCGACGACCGCCAAGATGGGCATCGACGCCACGATCGCCGATGACGTACCGCGCGCCCGCTTCCACCGGATCGCTTACGCCTATGCCGACCAGGTGCGGCTCGACGACTATCTCAGCGCCGCCGACGGAGCCGGGGCGCCCGCCCCGGAGGCGATCGATCCGGCCGACCTCGCGGCGCGGATCAAGGCGGACATCGCCGCGGCGCCGGCCTATTTCGCCGAGCTTGCCGAGCGCTACGCCAGGCACGGCTTCCAGACCGTCGCCCGGGCGCTGGGCGAACTCCACGCCGCCGATGTCCTGTGGCAGGATGCCGAGGGGCGGTATTGCCTCCGGGAGTCCGCCTTCGCCGCCCAACCGCCGCGTGCGCGGGGTCAGGCATCGTAGCGGATCAAGGCGTCGATCGGGACGTCGAGGCGGGCGCGGCCGCCGAGGAAGGCGAGTTCGATGATGCAGGCGGCCCCGCGTACATTCGCGCCAGCGCTGCGCAGCAGTTCGATCGCCGCAACCATGGTTCCGCCGGTCGCGAGCAGGTCGTCCAGAACCACCACGCGCTGACCGGGGACGATCGCGTCGGCCTGGATCTCGACCGTATCGACGCCGTATTCGAGATCATACGCATGGGCGATGGTCTCGCCCGGAAGCTTGTCCTTCTTGCGGACCATGGTGAAGCCGAGCCCGAGATGGAGCGCCAGAGGTGCGGCCACCAGGAATCCCCGCGATTCGATCCCGATCAGCCGCTCCGGCTCGTGCCGGGCGGCGAAGGCGGCCATCGTAGTGACCGCCTTTCGCCACGCCCGGGCGTTCTGCAGCAGCGTCGAGATGTCGTAGAACAGGATGCCCGGCTTGGGAAAGTCAGGAACCTGCCGGATATGCTCTTTCAGATCCACCTCGGCCCTGCCCTCGCTGCGCGTGCGCTGGGCCATCCTAGCGCCCGCGGCGGGCTTGCGCCACGAACCCGCGCACGGTTGACTTGCCGGCATGACACGCGCCCTCCTGCCCTGGACCGCCGCGCTGGTTCTGGCCGCCTCGGCGACGGCAGCGTCCGGGTTCCGCGTCCCAGAGACGGTGCCCGTTGCCGCCGGCCCCTTCATCGCAGGCTCGGACCGCGCAGAGCGGGAAGCCGCCTACCGGCTCGACGAAACGGCTTACGGCCATTCGCTCACCCGCCGGCACGACTGGTATGAGAGCGAGCCACCGCGCCGGGCGCGGATCCTGCCCAGCTACCGGATCATGCGTACACCGGTCACCAACGCCCAATACGCGGCCTTCCTCGCCGAGACCGGACACCGCGCGCCCGACGTGGACATCGCAACCTGGGCGGGCTACCGGCTGGTTCACCCCTACGCGCGCACCCGGCGCCACGCCTGGGGAAACTCCCGCCCGCCACCGGGGCGCGGCCGCCACCCGGTGGCGCTGGTCTCCCACGACGATGCGCGTGCCTACGCCGCCTGGCTCGGCCGCAAGACCGGGGCCGTCTGGCGCCTGCCCGACGAGGCGGAATGGGAGAAGGCCGCGCGCGGCCGGGCCGGGTGGATGTTCCCCTGGGGTGACCGGTTCGATCCCGCCCTGCTGAACAGCGCCGATGCCGGCCCCTTCGATACCGTGCCGGTCGGCGCGAACCCCGAGGGGGCGAGCGTCTACGGGATGCTGGATGCGGCCGGCCAGGTCTTCGAATGGACCGCCACGCCCGGCCGATCCGGCCGGTTCGTCGTCAAGGGCGGGTCGTGGGACGACAAGGGCTGCGGCGTCTGCCGCCCGGCCGCCCGCCATGACCGCCCTGCGGCTATCAAGCACATCCTGATCGGCTTCCGCCTGGTCCGCGGCCTCGACAGGCAATAGAATGCCGTCCAGACGTATCACATTATCAATAAAATACCACAAAAGATGATTTTTAGCCTCGCAAGAGGAGGAATCGCAATGCAGGCCTACGTCTATGGCGAGAAACGCACATTGCCCGCGGGGTTCGACGAGTTCGCCGACGGGGCCAGAAGCGCGGTGGTGTCCATCGATATGCACCAGGGCCACCTCGCCGATACGCCGGACTGTCCGTGCCCGGCGCCCCGGGCGCGCCAGATCATCGGCCCGATCGACCGGTTCCATGCCGAGGCCAGACGCCGCGCGGTGCCGATCATCCATGTCCGGACCGTGCTGCGCGCGGGCGGCATCGATGACGTGCGCGGCGGCCGCGCCGCCTGGCGGCTGGTCTTTCCGCTTTTCGTCGGCGAGATCCCCAACGCCGATGCGCACGCCATCGCCGGCAGCCGCTGGACGGAATTCGAGACCGCCGTTGCGCCGGGCGATCACATCGTTGAGACCAAGAAGCGGTTGTCGGTCTTCTACCCGACAGACCTCGACTTCCTGTTGCGCAACATCGGGGCGCGCACCGTCGTGCTCAACGGCGGGTTCACCGACTGCTGCGTGCTGAACGCCGCCTTCGATGCCAGCAACCACGACTACCGCGTGGTGGTGCTGCGCGACCTGGTGCGTGGCACCAACGAGGAGATGGAAGACGCCGCGCTGAAGATGGTCTCGCTCCATACGGGCCTGGTGATGGATTCCGCAGACCTGCTGGCAGCGTGGGAGCATGTCGCCGGTACGCAGAACTGACCGGTTTCGTCGCACGGGCGTTGTCTTCGCACGCGGACGGGGTTGCCGGGCGGCGTCCGGCGCGGGATGCTGGGCGGCGGGGTCGCGCCGGTTTGGTCGCCGCCTGTTGTCGTGGCACCGGCGGGTGTGTCCGTGGCCGGTCCGCCAAACGCGCACAGCCATCCGCCCCTGCGCCGGTCGATCGGCCTGATCCTCAGCGTCGTCGGGTTTGCGCTCGTCCTCGCCCTGCCGGCGCCGGAAGGCATGCCGGAAGCGGCGCGGCGAACCGCAGCGGCGGTGCTGATGGCGGTCTGGTGGGGGAGCGAGGCGATCCCGATCCCGGCGACCGCGCTCCTGCCGCTGGTGCTGTCCCCGGCGCTGGGGATCGCCCCGATCGGCGCGGCGGCGAGACCCTTCGCCAACCCGCTGATCTTTCTGTTTCTCGGAGGCTTCATCCTCGCGCTCACGGTGTAGCGCTGGGGTCTGCACCAGCGCGCGGCGATCCATCTGCTGCGTCGGTTCGGCGCCCGGCCGGCCTGGGTGGTCGCCGGCGTCATGGCGACGACCGCAATGCTCAGCACGTGGCTCAGCAACACGGCCACGGCGATGCTGATGATGCCCATCGCCGCTTCGACGGCCGCCGTGATCGCCGGGACCAGCGACGGGGACGGGAGCACGGCCGATCGCCAGTTCGCACCGGCGTTGATGCTGGGCGTGGCCTATGCCGCGAATGTCGGCGGCCTCGGAACCCTGATCGGCACGCCTCCGAACGCCGTGCCCGCCGCCTTCCTCGCCGAGATCTACGGCCTGGAGATCGGCTTCGGCGCGTGGATGGCCTTCGGCGTACCTCTGGTTCTGGTTCTGCTGCCAGCGATCTGGCTGCTCCTGATCAAGACCGTCTTTCCCGCCGTCGGCCGCATGGCGGCAAATCCGCGCGGCGGCCTCGCCCGGCGATCGAGCGCGCAACGGGTCTCGATGCCCCGGGCGATGCCGGGATCGCGGTATTCTGCGCGCTGCTGACCTTCCTC
>CAYFYS010000201.1:0-4857 GCA_964347365.1 uncultured Rhodospirillaceae bacterium
GACCGGAGGGCAGCGAGGCCGGGCTCGAGGTGACCAGCTACTACGAGCCTCCGACGGTGACCTGGGCCTATGCCGCCAACGCGGCGATCGTCGAGATCGAGCGCGAGACCGGGCGGGTCACGGTCGAGAAATACGTCGAGGTCCACGATGCAGGGGTCCTGGTCAACCCACGTCTTGCCGACGGCCAAGTCAAGGGCGGGCTGGTCCAGGGTCTTGGCGGGGCGATGTTCGAAGCCCTGGTCTACGATGACGACGGCCAGCTTCTGACCGGCAGTCTTGCCGACTATCTGCTGCCGACCACGGCCGAGACCCCGCCGATCGTCGTCATCCACCAGGAAACCCCGAGCCCAACCAATCCGCTGGGCGTCAAGGGCCTCGGCGAGGGCGGCGCCATCGCACCGCCGGTTGTGGTCGCTAACGCCGTCAGCGATGCCCTCAAGCCGTTCGGCGCGGAGTTCAACGCCCTGCCGATACGCTGGGAGGATGTGCTGGCGGTCTTCGACCGCCCCGGGGACGACCGGAACCGCCGTCAGCCCAGCGTATAGGGAACCTGCTTGGGGCCGTAGCGCCGCTGGCGGACGCCGGTTTGCTCGTCGTACCAGTTCTGCGGGTTGGTGCCGACATTGCCGCTGCGCACGATAATCCCGACGGTCTTGCGGGGTCCGTTGTATTCGGCATGGATCTCGCCGGGTGGAACGAAGTCGATATAGCCCGGCGTGACCTCGCGCGTGTCCACGCGTTCCAGAACGGCGCGGCCCGGATCGCCGTCATCGTCGGTGCGCCGGTAGCGGCGGACGGTCTCGCCTCCCCGCAGGACGCCGTAAAGCGTCCACACCGCGCCGTGGTCGTGGATGGGGGTGTCTTCGCCCGCCCCCTTGATCAGCGCGTTGATGACGAAGCCGTAATCTGGATCCTCGTAGAACAGGAGATTCTCATAATACCCCCTGGCAGGGTCGTTGCGCGCCGGCCACGTGTGCGAATGCGCGATCAGCGCTTCGTCCTGGAGCAGCTTGCCCAGATGCGGGCGCACCTTCTGCCAGCGCTCTTCCACGTCCGCGACGCCCTCGTAAAGGGTCCGCATGGCGTCGATGAACACCTGGACCGCGGGCAATATCGCCATCGCCGCCTCCCATCGCCGTTGCCGCACAGCCATCCTCCACCAGTCATCGAATTGCGGTAGTCTCGACCGGCAACGCAGGAGGGCGCGATGGAAATCGATGTCGACAAGACCGCAGCCTATGACAGCCTCAGGGACCGGGTGGTGATCATCACCGGCGGCGGCCAGGGCATCGGGCGCGGCTATGCCCACCACTTCGCCGCCCAGGGCGCCATCCCGGTGATCGCCGAGATCGACGGCGGGAACGGCGCGCGGGTCCAGGCCGAGATCGAGAACAGGGGCGGCCGGGCGCTCGCTGTCCATACCGACGTCGCAGACCAGGCCGACGCTCTGGCGCTGGCCGACAGGACGTTGGCGGCCTTCGGGCGGATCGATTGCCTGATCAACAACGCGGCCGTCTTCTCGCGCATTACCATGGCGCCTTTCTGGGAGCTGCCGGTGGACGAGTGGAAGGCGGCGATGGACGTCAACATCACCGGCGCGTTCCTGTGCGCGCGGGCCGTGGTGCCGGCGATGCAGGAGGCGCGCTGGGGCCGCATCGTCAACGTCACCTCGGGTACCGTGAAGACCGGACCGCCCAACTATCTGCATTACGTCACCTCCAAGGCGGCGGTGATCGGCATGACGCGGTCCATGGCGCGCGAGCTCGGCGCGTGGAACATCACGGTGAACACCTTCTGGCCCGGCGTCACCAGGACGGAGGTCGCGCGTCCCTCGGTGCCCGAGCACATGTTCGCCGAATTCGTCAAGCAACAGGTTATCAAGCGTTCAACCCGGCTGGAGGACATGGCCAAGCCCATGATGTTCCTTTGTTCGGAGGAGGCGTCCTACATCACCGGCCAGATCATGGAAGCCGATGGCGGGTTGAACTTCGGCTGAATCGCCCGAAGCGGGGCGCATGTTTACGGCAATTGCCGGCCTCGCCGGTCCGGGATAGTGTTTCCTCAAATCATGAAGGGAGCTGCGACATGCCCTATTCGACGCCCGGCCATCCAGAGTTCGACACGCTCGACAAGCTCGTCTCGCGCTATGTCGACACCAGAGCCATTCCCTGGGTCGAACTGCCCTTCAAGGGCGTGGAGGGGAAGATCCTTCTGCGCGACGATCGGGGGGTCCGCACCGCGCTTGCGCGCATGGCGCCGGGCGGCGAGATCCCGCATCACGAGCACACCGGTCTGGAGCAGACCTACGTCCTCGAGGGCAGCTTCGAGGACCATGACGGCGTGTGCGAGGCGGGCCAGTATGTCTGGCGCCTGCCGGGCAACCGACACGTCGCGCGCTCCAAGAACGGCTGTCTGATGCTGGTGTCCTTCGAATCGCCCAATGTCTACCTCTCGGGCGCGCTGGAGGGTATGACCATGGAAGCCTATATGGCGCAGAAGGCCGCCGCTTTGGCATAGCCCGCGCGGAAGCGACAGCGCGGCCGTCGGCGGATCGTCGACATCAGCGATTGAAGGCCTGCTGGCGCGCGTAGTACTGGTCGATCGAGCGGATGATCGCATCGGCGATCCGGATCTGTTCCCTTCGGCTCAACAGGCGCTGTTCGTCGATCCGGTTGGACAGGTGGCCGAGCTCGATCAGGACCGAGGGGATATCGGGCGCTTTGAGAACCGCGAACCCGGCGAAGCGATGGGTATTGCGCAGCAGCAGCTGCACCCTGCCGAGAGTCCGGGTCAGGGATTTCGCAAACACCGCCGATTCGTTCATCGTCTCGCGTTGCGCCAGATCGATCAGGATCGTGGCGACCTCCGAGCTCTGCCGGACCAGGTTGATTCCGGCGATCACGTCGGCCTTGTTCTCCCTGGCCGCAAGCGCTGCGGCGCGGGCGTCTGAGGCACGCTCGGACAGAGTGTAGACCGAGGCGCCGCGCACCTGCCGACTCGGGTTCGCATTCGCATGGATCGAGATGAACAGGTCGGCGTCGGCGGCGCGTGCGAACGCAACTCGCTTGGGCAATCGAACGAAGTGATCGCGCGTGCGCGTGAGGACCACGCGGTAGCGTCCCGTCGCGCGCAGCCGTTTGGCGAGTATCAGGGCGTGGCTGAGCGTGACATGCTTTTCGTAGGTGCCCCGGACCCCGATCGCGCCGGGATCGACGCCGCCATGGCCAGGATCGATCGCGATGATCGGGCGCCGCTTGACCTTCGGGCGCGGCCTGGGGGGCGCCCAGCTGCGCGCGGCTGGGCGGTTCTCGGCCGGCAGCGCGGCCAGGCGCGCGCGACCGGCGAACGCTGCGCGGCTGATCGTGCGTATGTCGATCACCAACCGGTGCCCCTGGCCGTCAAGAGGCGGCAGGATGAAGGACTTCGCAACCTCTACCGGTCGGATGACGTCCAGAACCACCCGCGAGACGCCGTCGCGGAAATGGCCGTATCGGAAGGCCGCGATCAGCCCGTCCGTCGGGACCCTCAGCGGGTCGAGCTTCCAATGGATCTGTGGCAGGTCGATGACCACGCGATAGGGATCGCCGAGCGTGAAAGCCCTGAACCAGACCGCGGCCGACAGATCGAGGACGAACCGGGTCTTGTCCACCCCCTGCCCGATGCGCGCGCCGGTGATCTCCGGACCCCCGGCGGCTGGTCCCGCGAGTCCGACCGCAAGGGCGACGGCCGTAGGGATCGTCCGGCATTTCCGCCACATGTTGGTGATCCTCCAACGTCCGCCACAACATATACCTTGGTCGAGCGAAACTTCCAACGCCTCGACGGGCACGTGGCAGCTATTCGAGGATCCGGTAGTTGCCGCGATAGCGCGCGCGGAGATCGATATAGTCCTGGGCGCCGCGAGCGACCCAGTCAGCGGCCGTACCCTCGATCGGCTTGCGGACGCTGGCCGGAGTCCCGACGGCGAGGCTGCGGGCCGGCACCGTGCAGCCCTCGCGGACGACACTGCCCGCGCCGATGACCGATTCCGGCCCGATGCGCGCACCGTCAAGGACGACCGCGCCCATGCCGATCAGGCTCGACCGGCCGATCCAGCAATCGTGCAGGATCGCGCCGTGGCCCACGCTGACCCTGTCTTCGAGCACGGTGCCGCGCCGGGTTTCGGCGTGGATGACGACATTGTCCTGGACGTTGGACTCCGCGCCGATCCGGATCGGCCCCAGATCGCCCCGCAGGACGGCGCCGAACCAGACGCTCACGCCATCCTCGATCACCACATCACCGAGGATCACCGCGGTCGGGGCGATGAAGACATTCTCGCCGATCGTCGGCGCGATGCCTTCGAAGGCAATCAGCACGACAGCCGCGCGGTCAATCGCGCAGGTCGTTGAGAGCGAGGATGGAATATTCCTCGATATTGCCCATCGCGTTGCCCCGCACGATCTCGGCGAGTTCCTCGTGGTCGTCGACGTCGACCAGGCTCGCATAGCCCTTCAGGCCGGCGATCGGAAAGACCTTTGCGCGGTTGCTCTCGCCGAGGGAGACGAAATGATTGACGCAGGCACCGACCGGCGCGTCCCTGGTGCGGTGCGGCGGAGGCCGGTTGATGATCAGGAACTTCGCCATGTCCGGTCTCCTCGCGTCGTGCCGCGCTCAGGCGATGATCCCCGCCTCGCGCATCGCCGCCGTCTCGCCTTCCAGCGTACCCAGCGGGTAGACTTGATACTCGCCCCAGCTCCCCAAGGGGTTGCGGAACAGAATCGCCATCAGCTCGTCGTGGTCCGCGACATCAAGGAAGATCGCAAACCCTGCGCCGTTGTCCTCGACGATCTCATAGACCTCCGCCTTGCCCGCCTC
>CAYFYS010000202.1:0-4856 GCA_964347365.1 uncultured Rhodospirillaceae bacterium
ACGACGTCCGGCAAGTCCTCGAATGCCGGATCGAAGGGGTTGGCCATCAGGAGAACAGGACAGAGGAAAGCTTGCGTCGCCCCTCGACGGTCACGGGATCCGTCGGTCCCAGCGCTTCGAAGAATTGGAGAAGCTGCTTGCGGGCGGCCTCGTCGTTCCAGGCGCGATTGCGCCGGACGATCTCGACCAGAGCATCGACGGCCTCTTCATTGCGGCCGTCGGCGTAAAGCGCCAGCGCAAGCTCGAAGCGCGCCTGATGGTCGCCTTGGTCCGCCGCCACGCGTTGTTCCAGCACGGCGTGATCGCCGGCCTGGGCGGACTTCCCGGCGAGCTCGAATGCCGAAATCGCGGCCGCCAGGGCACTGTCGCGACGCTCGCCATCGGACAACGTCTCGATGAATTCGGCGGCCTTGTCGAGATCGCCGAGCCCGACCAGGGAGCGGACGAAGCCGGCCTTGCCGGCGAGATCGTCCGGCGCGTGCTCCACGACCTGGGCGAAGATCGACGCCGCGGCACCGAAATCCTTGGCCTCGAGCCGTTCGCTGGCCTGGGCGATCGCCTCCTCGACCGGCGAGACGACCTTGGTGCCGGCGGCGTCGGCCAGCTTGTCGACGAAGGCCTTGACCTGGCTTTCGGGCAGGGCGCCGGCGAACCCGTCGACCGGCCGGCCACGGTGGAAGGCGAACACGGCCGGAATCGACTGGATGCGCAGTTGCTGGGCGATTTCCGGGTTCTGGTCGATGTCGAGCTTGACCAGCTTGACCGCGCCGGCGGCCGCGTTGACGACCTTCTCCAGGATCGGTCCGAGCTGCTTACAGGGGCCGCACCAGGGAGCCCAGAAGTCGACGATCACGGGCGTTTCCATCGACGCTTCGATGACATCGGCCATGAAGTTCTCGGTGGTCGTATCCTTGATCAACCCCGGCGGCATGCCGCCGCTGCCGGACTGCCCCAGTATCTGTTCCATCGTCTGGCCCCGCCAATGCTACCCGGTCGAACCGTCCGCCACAGAGCGACAAGATGATCAGCGAACGGGCAAGAGGCAAGCCCGACGCTACCCGTGACGCGTCGCCGGATCGAGATCGATCACGACCGGCGCATGGCCGGTCGCCTCGGCGAACCGCAGCAGATCGGCCGGTGCGATCGCGGTCGTTGCATCGTTCGACAACGGGTGGAAGTTGGCCAGATCCGCCGCCATCAGCGCGGCATCGACGACCAGCCGGACCGCGCCGGCGCCATCGTTGATGACGGCGAACGGGGTGACGGCGCCCGGCACCACACCCAGATGCCGCGCCAGACGTTCGGCGCTGCCAAACGACAGCCGCGCCGCGCCGATCAGGCTCGCAAGCGCCTTCAGATCGAGCCTGCGATCCTCGATCGCAACGACCAGCCACAGCGCGCCCTTCTTGTCCTTCAGGAACAGCGATTTGCAGTGTGCTCCGGGCAACGCGCCGCGCTGCAAGCGGCTTTCCTCGACGGTGAACACCGGCGGATGCCGATGGGTCCTGGTGGCGATCCCCAGCCTTTCCAGCATCTGGAACAGCGCGCGCTGGCGCTGCTCCAGGCCCGTACCCTCGTTCGCCACCCCGGCCGGCCCGCTCATGGCCCAACGATAGGGACCGATGGATGCGCAGACAACGCGACGCTTGAACCCGACCGCCCCGGACCAATATACTTGATAGTGCGCGGGTGTAGCTCAGGGGTAGAGCGCAACCTTGCCAAGGTTGAAGTCGTCGGTTCGAATCCGATCACCCGCTCCAGAATTTTCGCAGCACGGACGGTGCGCGGCCTCGGCGCGCCGTCGCGCGGGGTTTCGTGCCGCCGTGTTCGCACATCAGGCAAGCCGGCGCACGCGATAGCGGCGGATCAGCGCGTTCGTCGAGCTGTCGTGGCCGAGCACGGGCTCGGTCGGGCTCTCCAGCTCCGGGACGATGCGTTCGGCAAGGACCTTGCCGAGCT
Organism: uncultured Rhodospirillaceae bacterium; assembly: GCA_964347365.1. Classification (GTDB taxonomy): domain Bacteria; phylum Pseudomonadota; class Alphaproteobacteria; order MPNO01; family MPNO01; genus CAYFYS01. The sequence goes on from CAYFYS010000202.1 coordinate 1,960, forward strand.
CCACCCCCCATTGATCGAAGCTGTTGATGTTCCACACCGCACCCTGAACGAAGATCTTGTGCTCGTAGAGCGCGATCAGCTTGCCGAAGGTCTCCGGGCTCAGCGCATCGAGCAGGATGGTGTTGCTGACACGGTTGCCCTCGAAGGTGCGATGGGCGATCAGCGGCTCGGCGATGCCTTCCGCGCGCACTTGCGCTTCCGTCTTGCCGAAGGCGAGAGATTCGGTCTGGGCGAAGAAGTTCGCCATCAACAGGTCCTGGTGTCGGCCGAGCGGGCGCGGCGCGCGGCACAAGCCAATGACGTCGCAAGGCACCAGAACACCGCCTTGATGGAGCAGCTGGTGCTCGGCGTGCTGGCCCTTGGTGCCGGGCTCGCCCCAGACGACCGGCCCGGTCGGGTGGGCGAGGCGCTCGCCGTCAAGGTCGACCTGCTTGCCGTTGCTTTCCATGTCGAGCTGCTGAAGGTAGGCGCTCAGATGCTCCAGATAGTGGCTGTAAGGCAGCACGGCGTGGGTCTGCGCGCCGAAGAAGGCGATGTACCACAACCCGATCAGGCCCAACAGCACGGGGAGGTTGCGCTCCAGGCTGGCGCTGCGGAAATGCGCGTCCATCGCGTGCATCCCCGAGAGCATCGCGCGGAAATTCTCGGCGCCGATCGCGGTCATCAGGGACAGGCCGACCGCGGAATCGAGCGAGAAGCGGCCGCCGACCCAATCCCAGATCTCGAAGACGTTCTCGGGATCGATCCCGAACGCCACGGCCTGCGCCTTGCCGGTCGAGACCGCAACGAAGTGCCGGGCCAGTGCCGCTTCCTCGCCGAGCGCATCCAGGCACCATGTCCGGGCGGCGTGCGCGTTCGTCAACGTCTCCAGAGTGGTGAAGCTCTTCGAGCTGACGATGAACAGGGTTTCGGCCGGGGCGAGCCCCGCGACGGCCTCGTGGAAGTCGGCGCCGTCGATGTTGGAGACGAACCCCAGATGGAGCCCGCGCAGCCCGAAGGGCCGCAGCGCCGCGCAGGCCATCTTCGGCCCGAGGTCGGAACCGCCGATCCCGATATTGACGAGGTTGCGGATCGGCCTGCCGGTATGGCCCTTCCATTCGCCGGTGCGCACGCGCGCGGCAAACCGGGACATCTTGTCGAGGACCGCATGAACGCCCGGCACGACATCCTTGCCATCGACGTGAATCGCGCTGCCGCGCGGTGTCCGCAGCGCAACGTGCAGGACGGGACGGCTCTCGGTGCGGTTGATCCGCTGCCCGGAGAACATGGCGTCGATCCGCGCCTTCAGCCCGCAGGAATCCGCAAGCGCACACAGGAGGGCGAGCGTCTCCTCGGTCAGCCGGTTCTTGGAGAAATCGAGATAGACACCGGCGGCTTCCAGCGCCAGTCGCTCGCCCCGCCCCGGATCATCGGCGAACAAGGTGCGAAGGTGGACATCGCCGATCTGCGCGAAGTGCGCGGCAAGGGCCCGCCACGCGGGCATTTCCGTCAAAGGCTTTCGCGCCGCGGCGGGCTCGTCTGGCATGGACCGCTCGTTTCTTCACCGACCGGGGGAAGCGGCCCCCGCGTCTCGGCAGGCCGATCCGGTAGCGGCGGCGCCCCGCCCTGTCAATGTCGACGGCCACGCCGGTAGAGAGCGCCCGCCAGGGCGATGCGGGCCGCTTGATCGGCGCCCGCCCGTGCCCGATGATCGTGCCGCCACAGGAGGGCCCGACGATGGCGCTGGCAGTGATCGGTCGCTCGCCCAGCCTGTTGATGACGGCTGCCGGCATCGCGACCGGCGTCCATTACCCTTCCCATAGCGCGGCCGCGATCCACGGCGCCGCGCCGGAGCGGTTGACCGGGACGAGGGTCGTGCGCGCGCCACCGGTCTGAACCGCTCCCGCCCGAGGCAATTTGCGCCAGGCGCCTGCCGTCATGTCATCGCCGCTCCGTGATCCGACCTACCGCCGCCTCTTCACCGCGCAGGTCGTCGCGCTGGCGGGAACGGGGCTGTCGACGATCGCGCTCGCGCTGCTCGCCTACGAGCTGGCCGGCGCGGAAGCCGGCGTTGTCCTCGGCACGGCACTGGCCCTCAAGATGGTGGCCTATGTCGGCCTCGCCCCGGTCTTCGGCGGGCTTGCCCATCGCCTGCCGCGCCGCCGTCTGCTCGTTGCGCTCGATATCGCGCGCGCGGGTATGGTGGCGTGCCTGCCGTTCGTCACGGAGGTCTGGCAGATCTATCTGCTGATCTTCCTGCTGAACGCCTGCGCGGCGGGGTTCACGCCGACCTTCCAGGCGACGATCCCCGACGTGCTGCCCGATGAGGCCCGCTACACCCGCGCCCTCGCCCTGTCGCGGCTTGCCTATGACCTGGAGAACCTGCTGAGTCCGACACTGGCCGCAGCAGCCCTGGTCGTGGTGAGTTACGATGCGCTGTTCGGCGTCAACGCGCTAGCCTTTGCCGCCTCGGCGCTGCTGATCCTGTCGGTGCGCTTGCCCGCGCCCAGGCCACGCGAACGCGAACAGGGCCTGAAGGATGACCTGACCTTCGGCGTCAGAGCCTACCTCAAGACCCCCAGGCTGCGCGGGCTGCTCGCTCTCTCGCTCGCGGTGGCCTGCGCCGGCGCCGTGGTCATCGTCAACACCGTCGTCTATGTGCGCGAGCGCCTCGGCGGCAGCGAAAGCGATACCGCGCTGGCTCTGGCGGCTTCGGGGGCGGGGTCGATGGCCATTGCGCTCCTGTTGCCGCGCCTGCTCGACCGCCGTCCCGACCGGGCCTTCATGTGCGCTGGCGGCGCGGCTCTCGCCGGCGGGCTCATCCTGGGCACGGCGGGTCCCGGATTCGGGGGCCTGCTGGCGGTCTGGCTCATGCTCGGCGCCGGATCCTCCCTGGTCCAGACCCCGGCCGGTCGGCT
>CAYFYS010000203.1:0-4853 GCA_964347365.1 uncultured Rhodospirillaceae bacterium
CACCGGCGGGCTGATCAGCCCCATCTCGAGGACGATGACCATCAGGACGCCGAACCAGATCGGATCATAGCCGAGCGTGAGGATCAGGGGATGGACGATCGGCAGCGTGAGCACCAGGATCGCGAATCCCTCGAGGAAGGTCCCCAGAACGATGAAGACGACCAGGAGGACCAGCAGAATCCCGAACCGGGGCAGTTCGGTTCCGATCAGCAGCGCCGCCAGATCCGTCGGAATCTGGGTAAGCGCGAGGAACGGGTTGAAGACATGTGCCCCGATCAGGATCAGGAAGGCAAAGGCGCCGGTCCGGACGGTCTGCAGCAACGTTGCGGTCAACGAGGCCGGGGTGAGGCTGCGCCGCGCGAGCGCCAGCAGGAAGGCGAGAAAGGCGCCGACGCCGGCGGCCTCGCCGGCGGTGAAGAAGCCGGTGTAGATGCCGCCAATGGTTATCACGACGATGCCGACCATCGCGGCCGCCTGGCCGGTCGCGGCGATGCGGCGTGCCATCGGCAGGTTGGGACCGGGCGGGCCGAGCCGGGGATCGAGCCGGGTCTGGATCGCGATCGAGACCATGAACAGGGCGGTCAGCAGAACGCCCGGCAGCACGCCGGCCAGGAAGAGGCGGCCGATCGATTCCTCGGTGAGGATGGCATAGATCACGAAACCGGTAGAGGGCGGGATGAGAATGCCGAGCGTCCCGCCGGCGGCCACCGCCCCGGTCGCGAGCCTGGGGTGGTAGCGGTAGCGCCGCATCTCCGGGAGCGAGACCCGTCCCATGGTCACCGCCGATGCGACCGAGGATCCGGACAGAGCGGCGAACCCGGCGCAGGCTGCGATCGTCGCCGAGGCGAGTCCGCCGCGCCAATGCCCGAACCAGGCATAGGCCGCGCCGTAGAGATCGCGGCTCATCCCCGATATCGAGGCGAGATTGCCCATGAGCACGAACATCGGGATGATCATCAGCTCGAAGTTCGAGGCGATGACAAACGGCTCGCTGCCGAGCGTCGCCAGCGCCGCGCGCCATCCGTTGATGACCGCGATCCCGAAGAAGCCGACCAGCATCATGACGATGCCGACCGGCATCCGCACCGCCAGTAGGCCGAACAGGGCCAGGATGCCGAGAACGCCGATGGACGATTCCGTCATCGGCTCCCGATCTCGGACATCCCGCAGGCCGAACGCAGGCCGAGTACGAACAGGACCAGAGAAAACACCAGGCAACCGAAGGCGATCACGAAGTAGAACGGATAGTGCGGAATGTCGAGCAGGTTGAAGCCGTCGCCGAACGCCAGCGCATCGAGGCCCTGTCGGCCGCTTTGCCAGGCCACAACGAGGAGGAACAGCGCACACGTCGTGCGCACCACCACGTCGAGCACGGCGAGCCCGCGCCCCTTGAGGACCCCGCCGATCAGGTCCACGGCGATATGGCCGCCCGTCCAGCCGGAATAGGCCATCGCGAAGAACACCACGATGGTAAGACCAGACTCCGAGAGGTCCTGGGTGCCGAGGATCGGATCGTTGAGCTTGCGCAGCACGACCGCAACGACGGTGAGCACCATCAGGCACAGCAGCACGATGCCGCCGAGGATCGCCAACACGCGCACACCGCCGCCGACGGCCCTGCTGATCCGCTCCAGCGGCAGAAGCCCGGCCACGAGACGGGAGCCGTCGGGGTCTAAGTGCCCGCCATGCCCATGGCCTTCAGGATCGCCCGGGCGGGCACGCCGCGCCGCTTCAGCATCTCGACCTGGCGCGCCCGCGAACGCGTCAGCCGCGCGACCGCCTCCTGGAGCGCCGGCCCGGACATGTCGATCACCTCGTGCGTGTCCGAGCCGCGGACCCTGTCGAGCCCCCGCTGGCCCGCGCGCATGTAGAATTTGGCGGCGCGGATGCTTATCGCGCGGCCCGTGGTGCGCTCGACCAGCGCCTGGTGCGCCGCCGACAGCCCGTCCCAGGCACGCAGGTTCATCACCAGGAAGAACGGCGACCGGCCGATCGGCAGCCCGACGGTGTAGTATCTGGCGACCTCGTCGAACTTGAAGCTGATGACCGTGCTCGGACCGGTCATGACGCCGTCGATCACGCCGGTGTTGAGCGCGTTGTAGACCCGGTTGATCGGCATAAACACCGGCACCGCGCCGAGCGCCTTGATCGCCTCCGCCTGGGTCTTGGACGGGACGCGGAACTTGAGATCCTTCATGTCGGCGATACTGCGGATCGGGTTGTCGCGGGTCATCAGCACCTGGCGTTCGTTGGTCCAGAGCGCGAGCACCTTGACCCGGCGCCATTCGGGCGCGAGCTCGCCCATAGCGTCCCACAGCTTGTTCGTGGCCTCCTCGGCAGTGGCCGCGATGCCGGGAAGCTCCACGACACCGGTCCTCGGGAACAGCTTCGAGGTAAAGCCCGGCAGGCCGAAGGCGACGTCTGCGACCCCGTCCACGGCACGCTTGAACTGCGCCACCGGCCCCTTGCCGAGCGCACCGCCAGGATAGATCCGCACCGTGAGCGCGCCCTGCGACAGCTTGGCGATCTCCTCCGACCAGGGTCGCATGATGAAGCGGTCCATGGGATGCCTGGGCGACATGAAATGGGCGAGCTTCAACTCCACCGCGTTGGCAGCAACGGGCGGGGTGCTGAAGGCGGCCGCCATGCCGGCCACGGCGACCCCGGCGATTGCCCCGAGTGGCCGCGGGGTGTGCCGATTCGTGCGCATTATTCCGTTCTCCCAGTTCCTCTCATGACGACTGATCGGAGCGTGGCGCGAAACCGGCACCTGCGCAACCCGCTTGTCCTTAACGCGGACCGGCACCCGGCGGCCCGTCGGCGATGGAAGCGTCCGCGCGCATCTCTGCCACGACCCTGGTGCCGGCCGCAACCAGGAGCCGGTTGTCGTTCATGACCGTGACCAGATCGAAGCCCTGGGCGATCATCCGCCTGGCGTAGGCCGGATCGTTGGTCTGGATGCCGGCCCGCTTCGCATGCCGCCGGGCCGCGGCAAGAATCGCCTCGATCGCTGCGACCACCTTGGGCTCGGTCTGGTCGAGTCCGGGGCGGCCGCCGAGCGACAGCGCCAGATCGGAGGGACCGACATAGACCGCATCGATTTCGTCCACCGCTAGGATCGCATCGAGATTCTCCAGCGCCCGGGTCGTTTCGATCATCGCAAATGTCAGCACCGTGTCGTCGGCGTGGTCCATGTAGTCCGATCCGGCATAGAGATTCGCCCGCACCGGGCCCGAACTGCGGTAGCCGCGCGGCGGGTAGCGGCAGGCACCGGCGAAGCGTCGCGCCTCCTCGGCGGTGTTGACCAGCGGGCAGATGATGCCGTAGGCGCCGGCGTCGAGCATCTTCATCACCATGGCCGGGTCGTTCCACGGCACCCGCGCCATCGGCGCCGAGGCGGTCGTGGAGATCGCCTGGAACATGCCGACTGCGGTCTGATAGTCGATCACCCCGTGCTGCATGTCCACGGTGATCGAATCCCAGCCCAGGCTCGCCATGATCTCCGCCGAGAACGCGCCGGGGATCGCGCACCAGCCGTTCAGCACCGCCTTCTTGTCGTCCCAGAGTGCGCGGATCGGGTTTGCTCGCATGCCACATCTCCTCTACGGTGCCACGCGCGCGCCGATATCGCGCCGACAGAACCCGTCTTGCCAATCGATGGCATCGACCGCCGCATAGGCGCGCGCGCGCGCCGTGCCGACGTCCGCGCCCACCCCGGTAATCCCTAGCACCCGCCCTCCGGCCGCGCGCAGTGTCCCGTCCGGTGCCGCCTCGGTGCCGGCATGGAAGACCGTCACCCCTTCGATGGAAGCGGCCCGGTCGAGGCCGCCGATCGCGCCGCCCGTGGCGGCGACACCGGGATAACCCTTCGCGGCCATCACCACCGTCAGTGCGGCGTCGTCCCGCCAGCGCAGGTCGAAGAAATCGAGTACCCCGTCGGCGGCGGCGACCAGCGCGGGCAGAATGTCGGAGGCTAGGCGTGCCATCAGCACCTGGCATTCGGGATCGCCGAAGCGGACGTTGTATTCCAGCAGGCTCGGCTCGCCGTCGGCGATCATCAGCCCGGCATAGAGCACGCCCTTGTACGGTGTGCCCGCCGCTTCCATCGCCGCGACCGTGGGCGCGATGATCCGGGTCATCACCTTGTCGGCGACCACCTCGGTGACCACCGGCGCCGGCGAATAGGCGCCCATGCCGCCGGTATTGGGCCCGGTATCGCCCTCACCCGCCCGCTTGTGATCCTGGACAGCGGCCAGCGGCAAGGCGGTCCTGCCATCGACGAGGGCGAAAAAGCTCGCCTCCTCGCCATGCAGGAAATCCTCGATGATGATCTCCGCGCCGGCCTTGCCGAACCGCCCTTGGGTGAGCATCGCCGCGATCGCATCCTCGGCCTCGGCCATGCTGTGGGCGATCACCACGCCCTTGCCGGCGGCAAGCCCGTCGGCCTTGACCACGATCGGCGGGCGGCGGTCTCGCAGCCAGGCCCTGGCCGGTGCCGCCTCGGTGAACCGCGCAAACGCCGCGCCGGGGATGTCGTGGGCTCTGCAGAGCTCCTTGGCAAAGGATTTCGAGCCCTCCAGCGTCGCCGCCGCGGCGCTCGGTCCGAAGGCCTTCACGCCGGCCTCCTCCAGCCGGTCGACGAGACCGGCGACCAGCGGCGCCTCCGGACCGACGACCACCAGGTCGACACCCTGCGCAAGCGCGAGCCGGACCTGCCCGTCGATGTCCTCAGCGGCAACCGGCATGCAGGTCGCAATCTCGGCGATGCCGGCGTTGCCCGGGGCGCAGAACAGCGCATCGAGCAGCGGCGAGGCCGCGATCGCCCAGCACAGCGCATGCTCGCGCCCGCCGCC
>CAYFYS010000204.1:0-4835 GCA_964347365.1 uncultured Rhodospirillaceae bacterium
ATCGATGGCGCCAGCATCACGGAAGGCTGGATCAAGGCATCACGCGCGAAGCCGCTGGCCTCGGGGATCATGCGCGGATTGGCGGGCCCGCCGGGGACGAGCACGTTGGCGGTCACGCCGCTGCCCTCGAGGTCCTGGGCCATGATGCAGGTGTTGGCCTCACTGGCCGCCTTGGATGGCCCGTAGGCACCACTGCCCTTGAGGTACATGGTTCCGAGGCTGGTGGTCACGTTGATGATGCGTCCGCTGCCGCGCTCCAGCATGTGCGGGACCGCGGCGGTGGCCATCAAGTGGGTGCCGTAGGCGTTGACCGACAGCGCGCGCTGCCACAAGGCGAGGTCGCATTCCCAGAACTTGGGCGGACTGTCCAGGAAGGATTCGGCGAAGACCTGCGGACCGATCGCGGCGTCGTTGACCAGCACATCCAGCCGGCCATAGCGTTCGATCGCCGTGGCGACGGCGGCCTCGGCGTTCTCGCGGTCGGTCACGTCGGCTCGGATGGGGACGGCAACGCCCTGACCGCCGCGCTTCTCGGCCTCAACCGCGACGACGCCAAGCACGTCCTCGTCGACGTCGACAAGCACCACCGAAGCCCCGGCGGCCACCATGCCAAGCGCCATCGCCCGGCCGAGACCGCGTCCTGCGCCGGTCATCATGACCACTCTGCCGTCGAGCGGTTTGCCGGTCATGGCTCCTTCCCCGATCTATGTCGAGCCGGCGACGTCGAGACCGATATGGACCACCTCGGTGCCGTCGTCGATTTCCCGGCCCAACGCCCGCACGGCGGTGTCCGTATCGACCAGAGGAAACATGTGCGAGCACAGCGGTTTCAACGCATCGCCGTGGCGTTCCAATATGTCGAGCGAGCGGTCGATCGACACCCAGCCCGCCGACAGGACACCGATGAGCTGGATCTCGTTGATCACGATCTTGTCGGTGATCAACGCGCCCACCGGCCGAAAGCTCTTCAGGCCGGCCAGCACGACACGGCCGCCGCGACGCACCATCTCCACGGCATCGATGATCGGCTGGGTCGCGCCGGCGGAAACCTCGACCACCACGTCGGCGCCGCGCCCGCCGGTCAGTTCACGAACCACCTCGACAGGGTTCTGTGCGTCCACATCGATGGTTGCGTCCGCGCCGAGCGCCTTGGCCAGCGCCAGCCGATGGGCATCTTGCGCGGTGCCGGTGACGATGACCGTGCCCGCGCCCGCTTCGCGGGCGGCGAGCGCACACAACAGGCCGCGCTGGCCCGGCCCTTCGATCACCACCGTCTCGCCGATCTGGGTGTTGGGCGCCTCATAGGCCCAGCGAACGCCGTTGGCCAACGGGTTGAACAGCGACAGCACGTCGCGCGGAATCGTTTCAGAGACCTTGTGCACCAGCGTGTGCGGGTGGAGATACATGTGGCTGGCATACCCGCCCCACAGGCCGGGCGCCGTGTCGGTCGACTGGTAGAGCCCGTAGCCCAGATTGCTCTCGCACAGCGTGGTCTTGCCGATCGCGCACTGGAAACAGTGGCCGCACGCGATGATCCCCTCGACCACCACGCGATCGCCTTCCTTGACCTTCCAGCGCTTGGCGGCTTCCGGCCCGACCCGGTCGATCCAGCCCAGGATCTCGTGGCCGGGGATGATCGGGATCACATCCCAGGGCGTGCCGACCAGATGGCCGGTATACTGTTCGTAATCCGTGCCGCACAACCCGGCCGCCTCGACCCGCAGCACACCTTCGTCCGGGCCGATCTCGGGCAGTTCGAAGCGACGAAACTCGAAGGTGCGCGGGCCCGTCAGGACGGCCGCGTCGGCTTGCTCGGCCATCGGCGCATTTCCTTCCCTTCGAGAAGCCTGCCGCCGGGGTGGGCGGCCCCGGCGGCACCCTGGAGCCGGCGTTCCTATGCCCCGGCGTGGGACTTTGCCGTCTCCTTCATCAACTCGAACATCTCCCGCGTATCCTTGCGGGCGCCCAGGATGTCGTCACTGATCGGCTTGGTGATCTCCATGAAGCGATCCTGTTCGGCCGGCGACAGCCTGATGACCTCGGCGCCGGCATCGCGCCATTTCTGTTCGGCGGTGGCCGCGAAGTCCCGGCCGACCTGATACATGTGCGGTTCGACCGCGCGCCCGGCATCCTCGACCACCTTCTTAAGGTCGGACGGTAACTTATTGTAAAACACCATGGATACGAATCCGACACAAGGGATGTAGGTATCGTTGACCACGGTGATGAACTTGGTGACGGTGAAATGCTTGGTTGCCGCCATCACCACGATAGACGAGCGGATGCCGTCGATCAGCTTGCGTTGAAGGGCGGGTAGGGTTTCGCCATAGGGCATCGGTACGCCGGTCGCACCAAGCCGCCGCATGACCTCGGTCTCGACCTTGGTGGCCAGCACGCGGAACTTGCGGCCCCGGAAATCGGCGAGCGTGCGGACCGGCTTGAGCGAGGCGTAGGAGGTCGGGCCGTACATCCACACGCTGACACCTTTGACGCCCTTCCCGGTGGCGACGTTCAGGAACGGATCGCGGAAACGCCGGTCGGTGATGGTATCGTGGGCGTGCCTGGGGCTGTTGAAGACACCCGGTACCTCCAGGACCTGGAAGCGGGTGTCGACGCCCTTGAGGAACCCGGCCGGGGTGCCGAAGAACTCGACCGTGCCGAGCTGCAACCCCTCGACCATGCGGGGAATCTTGCCGAGTTGCCCGGACGGGTACAGCTCGGCCGTGATGCGGCCACCCGAAAGTTTCTCGATCTCGCGCTTGTAAGCCCTGATGAACTCGTGCAGCGGATCGTTGGCCACAACGATCGCAAGCTTCATGGTGTATTTCTGCGCCGCCGCCGGATCGGCCCGACCCAAGAGCGCTACCGCGACGACGACGATGGCCGAAACCAGCACCATCGCCCGACTGAGTGTCCTCATGCCTTGTCTCCAATGAAGCGAATTCGCATTCTCGACTGCCTTGCGGCTTGTGTGATCGCCTGATCGCCGCTTTCCTCGGCACCGCCGCGATTGTGGCGCAGATGCACAAGGGTGTAAACGGCCGCCGGTTCACACGGGCGCAGCGGCGATGCGGGTAGCGGCGAAATCGGGGTAGACCTCGGCAAGCTGGTCGCGCACTGGCCCGCGGATCAACGCCAGCCGATCAGGCTCGGGCGGTGGCGTCCGGGGAATCGTGGCAGGCACGTCGAAGGCGAAGCCCGTTCTGCGCCTCACGTCGGCCAGAGCGACCCCGGGATGAAGGCTTTGCAGGCCGAACCGCGCCCGGCGACGGACGAAGGCGAATGCGCACATGCCGGTGACGAGCGCGTGCGGTCCGCCGGTTCGGTACACCTCCGGCGGGCTGGTGCCCGGCGCGCTGATGAAATCGACCGCCTCGACGAGGACGCGGCGGCTGTGTTCGTTGCGGAACAGGATTACCCTGGGGATCAGGAAATACAGGAACGCCGAGCCGTAGCTGCCCGGGAACCTGGTTTCCGGAGCATGGTAGGGGCCGGTGCCCACGAGGTTGATGTTACCGGTCCCGTCGATCTGGCCGCCGCCCAGGAAGAAGGCATCGATTCGTCCCTGGGCGGCGCGGTCGTGGAGTTCCGCACCGCCGTCGCTGAGCGGGTTGTGACGCCGGCTGCCCAGAATGCTGGCCCGGGTGCGCCTGCCGCTTTCGGCCTGCACCGCAAGTGCCGCGGTGGCCGGTATCGGCGAATCGACGCCGGCGGCGACATTGGCGAGCCCGACGATCATCCTGGCGAGCACGCAGGCCAGAAATTCCTCGTGCGTCGCCTCCATCTGCTAGACGACCTGCAGCGCCCCGGCGACATGGTCTCGCAGGTAGCCAGCGAAGCCGTCCTCGTCGCGCGCGGCCGCGGCGTATTGGGCAAGATGTGCCCGATCCGCCTCATAGACACCGGCGAGCCCCAGCGGCCAGGCGCCGTTCGGGACATGCGCCGCGGCCGCGATATAGAGCGGCGCGACGGTACCGGCAAGGTAGCGCTCGTCTTCCATCAAATTGCCGTCATACCGCGTCTCGTAGGTGGCGACCGTCGTCCTGGCGGCGTGCGCCAATACGATCGCCTCACGCGAATTGCCGACCCACAGATTGCCGTAGGAATCGCCCAGCCGGGCGTGAAACAGCGCAACGTCCGGACGAACGGCGGGCAGGACGACCACCGGATCCTCTTCGTCCGCAAACGGATTCTGCATCACCGTCCAGTCCTTGCGGTGGGCGAGGAGGTCCGAGCCGATGATCCCGCGCAAGGACACGAACGGCATGCCCTTCTCGCCGGCCTGGACGGCGGCGTACATCGCCTGGCAGGTTGCATCGCGCATCTCCAGGCGGCCCTGTTCGACGGCGCGTCGAAAGCGTGGCGCAACCCCGTGTTCGCCGAGCGAGACGCCGCTGCACTCCAGGCGCGCCACGCAGCCCGCGCCGATCAGCAGGTCGGCCAGATACCCACCCGACGGCAGGCACCACAGGCTCAGATCCCGCACGCCGCGCCGGATCAGGCCGCGCACCGCGGCGCTCGCAGCGCCGGCCTCGGCCTTGGGCAGCGCCAGATGGCAGCCATCGGGAACCGATGCCAGGATCGTCTCGATCTCTGGTTCGCAATCGTGCACGGAACCCGCCTCGTCCGCAGAACCTCAGGCAATGTGCCCTCCGGCACGCACGCTGACAACGGTTTCCTGTTCCGGCTGTCGGTAACACACGATATGCCCGGTCGATGTCCCAGATGATCTGTCCGGCCTTGGAAGGCCTCCAGGCCATGGCGGGTTTGGATGCCTCGGACGGAGCAGGCACGGGGGTCGAGATTGATGAAGTGCGCGGAGGATGATGCCGCAC
>CAYFYS010000205.1:0-4832 GCA_964347365.1 uncultured Rhodospirillaceae bacterium
TCGACGAAATCCGAGCCCGAGATGGTGAAAAAGGGAACGTTCGCCTCACCGGCAATAGCGCGAGCAAGCAGGGTCTTGCCGGTGCCGGGCGGACCGACCAGGAGCACCCCCTTGGGGATCTTGCCACCCAGGCGCTGGAACTTCTGCGGGTCCTTGAGGAAGTCGACCACCTCCTCCAGCTCCTGCTTCGCCTCGTCGATCCCCGCGACGTCCTCGAAGGTTACGCGGCCCAGGCGCTCGGTCAGCAGCCGCGCGCGGGATTTGCCGAATCCCATCGCCTTGCCGCCGCCCGATTGCATTTGGCGCATGAAGAAGATCCACACCCCGATCAGGAGCAGCATCGGAAACCAGGAGATCAGGATCTGGAACAGTGACGGGGTGCCGTCCTCCTCGGGAAGTGCGTTGATCACCACGCCGCGGCTGTGCAGCCGCTCGACGAGCTGCGGATCATCCGGCGCAAAGGTCTTGAAGACGCGGCCGTCACCGTAGACGCCGGCGATTTCCCGGCCCTTGATGGTGACCTCGCGAATCTGACCGTTCTGGACCTCGCCGAGGAAGTCGGAGAACGGAATACCGACCTCGCCGCGCCGGCTCGACGGCTGCTGGAACAGGTTGAACAGCGCGACCAGCAACAGACCGATGATGACCCAGAGCGCCAGGTTTCGGCCGAATTTGTTCATCGATTCGCTTTCCCGGGTTACGCTGGGGCGGTGCTCCGTCCGACGGCCCGGCACTGGTCGCGACAGCGTGCAGCCGTCGCGGGGTCAACACCACAAAGATAGTGCGGACGGGGAATTAGACAACCGTAAATTCCGCCGCCGCGAGCGGATGGGGGGGCGTGAAGGCGAGCCGTTCGACCGCCGTGGCGCCGCCCCTGGCGTAACCCAGATGCGGCACTTCGCGCAGGCCCCACCGATCGTGAAGCGCGGGCAGGCCGGGGCGCGCGGCCGGCGGGATGCATCTTGCGCCCGCCGTGACGCCGGCGGCCTTGAGCGTACGCCAGCCGGCACGGCCGAGCGCGCCGACCCGCAGGCCGTCCGCTTCCCCCGCGCACGGCGCGATGCCGATCCGGAAACGACCGTCCCACAGCACCTCGGCGCCGGCGGCCACCGGAATCGCGGCGCCGACCGCCGCGGGCTCGCGCACCACCACGACCCCGCCGGGCTCGGGTCCGATAAGGCACCCGCCGAGGGTGCACGGGACGGAAAGGCCTGCGCCGCGGACGATCCCGAACAGACGCTGGAGGCGTTCGCGGCGCGGCGCGTAGTCCCCGGCGCCGATGGTTCGGACCACCCGTTCCAGGGCACGCCAGGCGAGATCGGCCGGCGCCCGCGCGATCACGCCGGTGTCCAGGTGTGCGAAGCCGGCGGGATGGATCCAGACCGCGGCGGCGAGCAGCGCCGATGTCGCGCCTTCCAGCACCGCGCGGCCCCGGCCCACGCGCGCGGCGGTCCGCGACAGCCGGCCGGCGGTCAGGCCCTCACCGGCCAGCGCGGCGGCGGAACGGCGCAGGCGCGCCCTGGCGAAAATCTCCTCGCTGTTCGCGGGATCTTCGACCCAGCGCAGCCCGCGCGCGCGCAACAGCGCCCGCAGCCGTTCGCGCGGCACCGGCAGGAGCGGCCGCAGCAGGCGGCCCCAGCGCGTCTCCTGGACGGCCGGCATCGCCGCCAGCCCGTCCAGCCCGCTGCCCGCAGCAAGGCGCATCAGCACGGTTTCCGCCTGATCGTCGCGATGATGGCCGACAAGCAGATGGAGGATACAATGCGCGGCGCACCACTGGCCCATCAGGCGATAGCGCGCCCGCCGCGCCGCGGCCTCGATACCGGCGCGCGGTGCAGGCTCGGCGCATGCCAGGATCACCGCGGCGATCCCCTGGTCGCGCAGCAGCCCGGCGGTGCGCCGGGCCTCTTCGGTCGAGCCCGGGCGCAGCCGGTGATCGACCACCAGCGCGGTGAGCGATCCGCCGAGCGCACGTGCCCACGCGCTCGCAAGCACGGCCAGCGCAAGACTGTCCGCGCCGCCCGAGACCGCCGCGGCCAAGCGCGGGACGGGTTCGAACGGACCCAGCCGGGCCATCAGATCGGCAAATTCGCTGTCGTCGAGCGGCGTCTCCCGGAGGGCGCGCGCCGACGCGCTCAGCGGCATTTCAGGCGTTTGCGCTCACGCAGGATCCCCGGCTTCCGGGTCTGCAGCGCCTGGGGAAAAGTTTCCAGCAACTGGCGGAAGGCGATGCACGCCTCGCGGGTCTTGCCCAGCCGGGCCAGCGAAGTGCCGAGCTTGTAGAGGTTGTCCGGCGCCTTGCCGCTACGCGGGAACTTCTGGAAGCCTTCGGCGAACGCAAAGGCCGCGTTCTGATAATCCTCGCGCACGAAACGGGTCTGGCCGAGCCAGAAATAGGCGTTGCCCGTCAGATCGTGCCTGGGGTGCTGCTCGATGAAGGCGGCGAAGGCCTTCTCCGCCTCTGCGAACTCCTGCTCCTGCAGAATCAAGGACAACGCGTAGTCGTAACGCTCCTTGGGGCCGCCCTGGGGCAGGATCGACGCCGCCGTTGCGGCGGCAGAGGGGGGCTCGGCGGTTGCGGGCGGTGCGTCGGATCCGCTCAGCCGCAGCGTGCCCAGCGGTCGCGGCGCGGCATCCGGCGCGGTGGTGCCGCCGATGATGGTCGCGTCCGGGGGCGCTGCGGTGCCGGGTGCGGCAGCCGGCGACGTGCCCCCCTGCGCCAGGCCGCGCAGCCGGTGTTCGGTATCGGCCGCCATGCGTTCGAGCCGGGACTTGGCGCGGCGTTCGGCGATCTCCAGCGATTCGATCCGCTGCTCCAGCCTGCGGATCAGTACCTCGAGCTCCGACAGCCGGATCTCCACGCTGGCCGCGAACGGGGTGCCGGCCGCCGCCGCACGCCCTGCGCCCGTCGGGGCACCCTGGCGCAGGGCCGGCAATACGCCCTCCAGCCGCTCGACCCGTTCGGTCAAAGCATCAATCCGATAGGACTGCGCAAGGACGGGCCCGTCGGAGGCGATCGCCAGCCCCAGCACGCAAAGCGTAAGCCGGCCGGCGGACGGCAACCGCACCGGACGGCCGGGATGCTTCTTCATCGGGTGGCGTCCCCATGTCCTGGCCCGGCACCGAACAGCCAGCGCCCGGGTGCGAGGCCGCGGTGCGGTCCCGGACATCGCGCGGCGACGCCCATGTGGCGAGCGCGGCCCGGCGCAGTCAGTTGATCGGGCTGAGCGTCACGTCGTCGATCTGGGTGACGCCGCGGCGATTCTTGGCCCAGGACTCCTCGTTGGAGCCCGGATCGACCGGCCGCTCCTTACCGTAGCTGATGGTCCGGATGCGCTCCGAATCGATCCCGAGCGCGACGAGATAGTTTTTCACCGCGGTCGCCCGCCGTTCGCCGAGCGCGAGGTTGTATTCGCGCGTCCCGCGCTCATCGGCGTGGCCGGCGATGGTCACGTCCACGTCCGGATACCGGGTCAGCCACTGCGACTGGCGCTGCAGCACATCGCGCGCATCGTTGGTCAGGTCGAACCGGTCGGTACCGAACAGGACTCGATCCCCGACATTGACCTCGAAGTCCTCAATGGTTCCCGCAACAACGACCGCGGCCTCCCCGGCGGTCTCCGAACTGATCGGGTCGGTTTGGAGACCGGTACCCGCCGCTGCCGAATCGACAACCGATTCGCCGGCAGCCGAACCCGTCTCGGCCGTCTCGGTGGTGGCGCATGCCCACGCCATCGACGCGGTCATGGCGACAGCCATGATCCTAAGCCACATGTAACCTACCCCTGGGACTTGCAGTCCCCACATGCCAGACGGCGGTACGGCATCGGAACGCGCATTGTACGCCCACACCATCAAAATACAACCGGCGAGGACGACTCGGCCGCAGCGTTTCCGCCGCCGGGCAGACATCGATCAACGCCCGGCGTCGGGCGCTCACGGCATCAACGGCGACCATGCCGGGTCCGATCCCCCTTTCGGGGTGCCGATCTCGCGCTCGTTGTGGCCCGTCAGATCGATTGAATAGAGCCTCGGGTCCGGCTTGGATTCCCCCGCCTGCTGACGCGGCTGGCGGAAGAACATCAACACCCTGCCGTTGGGCGCCCATGTCGGACCCTCCACCAGGAAGTCCGTCACCAGAATGCGTTCGCCCGACCCGTCCGGGCGCATGACGCCGATCGAGAATCTGCCCCGGTCAATCTTGGTAAAGGCGATCAGATCGCCGCGCGGCGACCACACGGGCGTTGCGTAGCGGCCCTGGCCGAAACTGATGCGTCGCGCCGCGCCACCGCTCAGATGCAGCACATAGAGCTGCTGCGATCCGCCGCGGTCGGAGTTGAACACCAGCTGCGCACCGTCGGGCGACAGTGAAGGCGAGGTATCGATCGCCGGATGACGTGTCAGCCTGCGGGTCGTCCGGGTGCCGAGATCCATCAGATAGATCTCGGAATTGCCGTTCTGGGCCATCGACATGACCACCTTCTTGCCGTCGGGCGAGAAGCGCGGGGCGAAAGTCATGCCGGGAAAATCGCCGAGTATTTCCTGTTGTCCCCTGTCGATGTGGTAGAGGTAGACCCGCGGCCGGTCGCGGACATAGGACAGGAACGTGATCTCCTGTCTCGTCGGCGAGAAGCGCGGCGTCAGCACCAAATGTTCGCCGTCGGTCAGATAGCGGTGATTCTCACCGTCCTGGTCCATGATCGCCAGGCGCTTGATCCGCCGGTCGGGCGGGCCGACCTCCGAGATATAGACCACCCGGGTGTCGAAATACCCGTTCTCGCCGGTGATCCGCTGATAGACCTTGTCGGCGATGCGGTGCGCGACGTGACGCC
>CAYFYS010000206.1:0-4832 GCA_964347365.1 uncultured Rhodospirillaceae bacterium
TGAAGGTCGCCAGGCGTTTCCCCAAGGTGAAGTTCGAACACGCAACCGGCTACACGCGCGGCAAGAACGTTTCGACCTACGCCGCCCGGTTCTACGAAGGGCGCACCATCGCCGGGCTGATCGCCGGCAAGATGACCAGATCCAACACGATCGGCTATGTCGCCTCGTTCCCGATCCCCGAAGTGGTGCGCGGCATCAACGCCTTCACCCTGGCCCTCCACGAGGTCAACCCGAAGGCTGTCGTCAAGGTGGTCTGGGTCAACACCTGGTACGACCCCGGCAAGGAGAGCGACGCGGCCAAGGCGTTGATCGACCAGGGCGCGGACGTGATCCTGCAGCACACCGATTCCCCGGCGCCGACACAGATCGCCCAGAAGCGTGGCGTCTGGGCGGTCGGCCAGGCTTCGGACATGACCAGATTCGGCCCCAAGGCTCATTTGACTGCGATCGTCGATGTGTGGGACGACTACTATGTCGCGCGGACCGGCGCCGTGCTCGACGGAACCTGGAAGTCGGAGGATACCTGGGACGGGTTCAAGGCCGGCATGTTGCTGATGGCGCCCTACAACCCGGCGATCCCCGCCGATGTCGTCGCGCTTGCCAAACAGGCCGAGACGGACATCAAGTCGGGCAAGCGCCATCCCTTCCAGGGCCCGATCCACGACCAGGAAGGCCGGCTGGTCATCGCCGAAGGCGACAGGGTCGATGACGAGGCGTTGTTGTCGATGGACTGGTATGTCAGGGGCGTCCAGGGTAAGCTTCCCAAGTAGTAGATAAACGCCGCCGCCGGAAACGCGCCGCAGGCCCGATTCCACGCTCCCGGCAAATGCGCTATGGTCCGCCCGGCCCGCCCGCCCCACCGGCGCAGGCGGGCCGGGCGCGAGGGGTGCGGCCGGGCGCGAGGGGTGCATGCGACTTTCCAGCTTCTTCCTGCCGACATCCAGGGATGAGCCCGCCGAGGCGCAGATCGTCTCGCATCGGCTGATGCTGCGTGCTGGAATGATCCGCCAGGCGAGCGCGGGGATCTACTCCTGGCTGCCCCTGGGTTTGCGGGTGCTGCGCAAGGTCGAGGCGATCGTGCGTGCCGAACAGGACCGGTCCGGTGCCCAGGAAATGCTGATGCCGACCATCCAGGCGGCCGATCTATGGCGCGAAAGCGGCCGCTACGACGGTTACGGCAAGGAGATGCTGCGCATCACCGACCGCCACGACCGGGATATGCTGTACGGTCCGACCAACGAAGAGCAGATCACCGAGATCTTCCGGCATTACGTAAGGAGCTACCGAGAACTTCCCAAGAACCTGTATCATATCCAGTGGAAGTTCCGCGATGAAGTACGCCCGCGATTCGGCGTCATGCGCGGCCGCGAGTTCCTGATGAAGGATGCCTACTCCTTCGATATTGACTACGAATCGGCCAGGCGCGCCTACAACAAGATGTTCATCGCCTATCTGCGGACTTTCGCCCAGATGGGCCTGAGGGCGATCCCGATGAAGGCCGATACGGGCCCGATCGGCGGCGACTTGAGCCACGAGTTCATCATTCTCGCCGGCACCGGTGAAAGCGAGGTCTACTGCCACCGCGCCCTGGTCGAGCGTGACGCGCTCGAGCACGACGTCGACTACGGCGCCGATCTGGACCCCGAGGTGCGGCGCTGGACGGAGCTCTACGCCGCGACCGATGAGATGCATGACCCGGCTGCCGCCGCGGCGCTCGGGGCGGATCTCGTCCACGCGCGTGGTATCGAGGTCGGGCACATCTTCTATTTCGGCACCAAATACTCCAAGGCGATGAATGCATCCGTCCGCGGACCCGGCGACGAGGAAATCTTCTTCGAGATGGGCTCTTACGGCATCGGGGTCTCGCGTCTGGTGGGCGCGATCATCGAGGCTCACCACGACGACGACGGCATCGTCTGGCCGCAGCCCGTGGCGCCCTTTCAGGTCGGGCTGATCAACCTCAAGACCGGCGATGCCGGCTGTGATGCGGCGTGCGCGGACCTCTACGCCAAGCTCGGCCGGGCTGGCGTGGAGACCCTTCTCGACGACCGGCAGGAGCGGGCGGGGGCGAAGTTTGCCGACATGGACCTGATCGGGCTGCCGTGGCAGGTCGTCGTCGGGCCGCACGGGCTGAGGAACGGGCAGGTCGAGCTCCGCCGCCGCGCCGGCGGCGCACGTGAAGAACTGTCCGCGGAGGCCGCGCTCGCCCGGCTGACCGCCTAGCTTCCCGCCGCATGTTCTCGTCCGTGGAGCGGATGATCGCCTTTCGCTACCTCCGCGCCCGGCGGGAGGAGGGGTTCATCTCGGTGATCGCCGGCTTCTCGCTCGCCGGGATCGCGCTCGGGGTGGCAACGCTGATCGTCGTCATTTCGGTCATGAACGGCTTCCGGGCAGAGTTGTTGTCGCGGATTCTAGGGCTTAACGGCCATCTCGGCATCCGCGCCCAGACCGGCGCGCTGGAAGACTTCGACACGCTCGCCGGGCGGCTACGTATCCTCCCCGGCGTGAACACCGTCACCCCGATCGTCGAAGGCCAGGTGATGGCAAGCGCCAACAATATCGCCGGCGGCGCGCTCGTTCGCGGCGTGCGGCCGGCGGCCGTCGCCAGGCGTTCCATCATCGCCGACAACATCCGGGCCGGCAGCCTGGAGGCCTTTCAAGGGCGCAACGCGGTGATGATCGGCACGCGCTTCGCCCGGCGTTTCGGACTCTCCGTCGGGGCGAAGCTGCGCTTGCTTACGCCCCAGACCAGGGCCACCGCGCTGGGGAGCGTTCCCCGGGTCAAGAGCTACACGGTCGTGGCCGTCTTCGAAGTCGGCATGTTCGAGTACGATAACGGGTTCATCTTCATGCCGCTGCAGGCGGCCCAGCTTTTCTTCTCGACCGGGCAGGGGGTGAGCCAGCTCGAGGTCTTCATCGACGATCCGGACCGGGTCACGCGGATTGCGCCGGTGCTGCGCGCCAGCGCCGGCCAAGGGATACGGATCATCGACTGGCAACAGGCCAATGCGGCCTTCTTCAACGCCATCGAGGTCGAGCGCAACGTGATGTTCCTGATCCTTACGCTGATCATTCTGGTGGCCGCCTTCAACATCGTCTCCAGCCTGATCATGCTGGTGAAGGACAAGGGCGGCGATATCGCGATCCTGCGCACCATGGGTGCGACGCGCGGTGCGGTGATGCGGATCTTCTTCCTGACCGGGGCCTCGGTGGGCGTGGTGGGAACGCTCGTCGGCTTCGTCCTCGGCCTTGCCTTCGCCGGCAATATCGAGACTCTGCGCGGCTGGCTTGAACGTCTGTCGGGTACGGAGCTGTTCGCCGCCGAGATCTATTTCCTGTCCCGCCTTCCGTCCCAGGTGGAAGCCGGCGACGTGGTTACGGTGATCACCATGTCGATCGCATTGTCGTTCCTGGCCACGCTCTATCCGGCATGGCGGGCAGCGCGGCTCGATCCGATCGAGGCACTGCGCCGTGGCTGAACCCGTCGCCGCGCTCGCGCTGGAGGGCATCCGCAAGATCTATCCTCAGGCGGGCGGCGGGCTGGAAGTGCTGCGCGGCGTCTCGCTGGCCATCCATCCCGGCCAGATCGTCGCCCTGGTCGGACCTTCGGGGGCAGGAAAGTCGACGCTCCTTCACATTGCGGGTCTTCTCGATCGGCCGAATGCCGGGGCGATCCGACTGGCCGGCGAGGATTGTTTCCGGATGAGCGATGACCGCCGCACCGCGCTGCGCCGGTCCGAACTCGGCTTCGTCTACCAGTTTCACCATCTGCTGCCCGAGTTCTCCGCCCTGGAGAACATCGCCCTGCCGCGGATGATCGACGGCGCGGCCCGGCGTGTCGCGCGCCTGGCGGCCGAGGCGCTGCTCGCCCAGGTCGGGCTCGGCGACCGGGCGAGCCACCGCCCGGCCCGACTGTCGGGCGGCGAACAGCAGCGCGTGGCGATCGCCCGCGCGTTGGCCAACGAGCCAAGCCTGCTGATCGCCGACGAGCCGACCGGCAATCTCGACCGTCGGACCGCCGGGGCGGTCTTCGACCTCCTGGTCGAGATCGTCCACCGCCGCGGTACCGCCGCCCTGATCGCTACCCACAACCCTGAACTCGCCGAGCGCATGGACCGTCGCCTGGTGCTCGAGGACGGCGTGATCCGCAATTCCTGATCCGGTCGGGAGATCAGCGTGATGAGGTCTCGTTCGTCTTCGATCCGACAAGCCAGGCGCCGAGTGCGGGAAGCAGTACGATCGCACCGATCATGTTGATCAGGAACATGAACGTCAGCACGGTGCCCATGTCGGCCTGGAACTTGAGCGGTGCGACGATCCATGTCGCAACGCCCGCGGCCAGGGTGAAGCCGGTGAGCACCACACCAGCGCCTGTGGCCGCCCGCGTCCGCTCATAGGCCTCGGCGAAGTCCAGCCCCTGCGCGAGATGAGCGCGCAACCGCCCATAAACGTAGATGCCGTAATCCACGCCGATGCCCGCCCCGAGCGCCACCACCGGCAAGGTGGATATCTTGAGCCCGATCTCCAGGAGCGCCATGAGCGCGTAGGCGAGCAGCGAGACCACGGCGAGCGGGATGAGGATGCACGCCGTCGCCGCCATCGACCGGAAAGAGACCAGGCACAGGGCGATGACCGCGCCGTAGACGTAGCCAAGGATCGGGCACTGGGACGCCTCGACTTCTTCGTTGGTTGCCGCCATCACGCCGACATTGCCGGCGGCGAGCCGGAAGGCGATGCGCTCATCGGCATCGGGATAGGCGGCGCGGAAACCCTTCACGGCATTTACCACGCGCTCGATCGTGTCGGCCTTGTGGTCGGCGGTGTAGATCGAT
>CAYFYS010000207.1:0-4799 GCA_964347365.1 uncultured Rhodospirillaceae bacterium
CGCGGAGCTCGCTCTGGTGGCTTGCGGCCACCGGGTTCGCAGCGCTCGGCGGCTTCGCCTTCCTGGTCGGCGCGTTCTATGGCGGGGCGGTGGCGCTCGCGCCGGCGGTGATGGCGGATTATTTCGGCACCCGCGCGCTCAGCGGGATCATCGGCGTGCTCTATACCGGGGTCGGGGTGGGCGCGTTCGCCGGCCCGGCGTTGGCCGGCGTTGCCTTCTCCCTCTGGCAGAGCTACACCGTGGCGATCGTCTGCAGCGCGGTGGCGGCCGGGGCCGGCGCGGCCCTGGGGTTCTCCGACGAGGCGCCGGCACGCTGGCGGGACCGGCAGCGGGCCGAAAACCAGGAGCGGACATGAACGTCTATCGCGATTACGACCAGGCGGGTCTCGATGCCCAGTATCGCGCCCGGGCGACGGTCCCCGAAGCGGTGTTCGAGACTCTGATCGCCCGCTACGGCGCGGACAGCGCGCGGGCGCGACAGAAGCTGGAATGCCGCGCCGACGTTGCCTATGGCGCGCATCCCGACGAAGTTGTGGACGTCTTCCCGGCGGGCGCGAACACACCGGTGTTCTTCTACATCCATGGTGGATACTGGCGGATGCTGAGCCAGAAGGAGTCGGCGTTCATGGCCGAGGCCTTCGTCGGGCTGGGCGCTTCGGTCGTTACGGTCAACTATTCGCTCGCGCCCGGAGCGGACCTCGATACCATCGTCGGCCAGTGCCGCGCGGCGCTCGCCTGGACATGGCGCAACGCGGCTTCCTTCGGTGGCGATCCGGAACGGATTTTCGTATGCGGCAGCTCGGCCGGCGGGCATCTGACCGGCGCGCTGATCGCCGGCGGCTGGCACGACCGCGCCGGCGTGCCGGCAGACATCGTCAAGGGCGCCTGCGCGCTGAGCGGGTTGTTCGACCTGGAGCCGGTGATGCTCTCGGAGGTCAACGAATGGATCCGGCTCGATCCCGAATCCGCGCAGCGCAACAGCCCCATCCACCATCTGCCCGAGGCCGGTTGCCCGCTGATCGTCGCCTATGGCGGCAACGAGACCGCCGAGTTCAAACGCCAGACCGATCTCTTCGCCGAGGCCTGGCGCAAGGCGGGTTTCCGCTGCGACGCCATCGACATGGACGAGACCAACCATTTCGATATCGTCTTCGACCTCCAGAACCCCGACGGGAAGCTGATACGCGCGGTCCGCGCCATGATGGAGATCTGAACGGGCCATGGGCAAGGCGCTGAGCCGCGCGCAGATCGAAGCCTTCGCGCGTGAGGGTTTCGTCGCTCCGGTCGAAGGGATCGGCGCCGAACGGGCGGCGGCGTTGCGTGCGATGTTCGAAGCCTACGAGGCCGCCCATGCGGTCAAGGCCACGAAGAGGCTGCGCATCAAATGCCACCTCGTGTTTCCCGCGCTGGTCGAACTCGCCCGGGATCCGGCGATCCTCGATGCGGTGGAGGATCTGCTGGGACCGGACATCCTGGTCTATCTGTCGAGCCTGTGGTTCAAGGATGCCCACGATGGCGCCTATGTGTCCTGGCACCAGGATTCGGCCTATTACGGCCTGGATCCGCATACCGAGGCGACGGTGTGGCTCGCGCTCAGCGATTCGACGCCCGAAAGCGGCTGCGTGCGGGTGATCCCGGGAAGCCACAGGGGCGCAGAGCTGACCCACAACGAAACCTACGATCCCCGCAACCTCTTGTCGCGCGGCCAAGCGCTCAGCGGCATCGACGAGGCGCGCGCGGTCGATCTCGTGCGGCGGGCGGGCCAGTTCTCGATCCACCACGAAAAACTGATTGACGGCTCGGAGCCCAACCGCGCCGATTACCGCCGCAGGGGCATGTCCTACATCTACATCCCGACCCATGTGCGCTCCAGCATCGGCCGGCGCAGCGCGATGCTGGTCCGGGGGATGGACCGCTTCGGCCACTGGGACCCGGATCCGGAGCCGCGCTTCGACCTCGACCCGGTCTGCACGGCGATGATGGAACGTTGGATCGCCGGCTACACCGACACCGCCGTCGTGCAGGAGGCGAACCGCGCATAGGCGCCCTACCCCGGTTGCGGGACGGCCGCGCGCGGCATCACCGGACGTTCAGCCAAAGGCGGCGGACGGAAACCGGTCGATGCCAAGCGCGGCACGCACGCCCGCCGTCGCTTCAATCCGGTCGTCTTCGATCGGCGTGCCCGTGGCATCGGCGAGGCGGTCGATGGCATTGAACGTCGCCACGACGCCCGCCGCATCGACCAGCGCGGCAGGTCCCAGCGCGTCCAGGAGCGCCTGGCGCGCGCTGCGCAGCCGGTCCTCATCCTCGCCGAGGACCGCTTCGGCGAACGCGATCAGCCGCCCGCCATGCGGGATCCCCCCGTCGCCCCGGCCGATGATGCCGTCCAGCGCGTAACCGGCTCCGTTCTCCTGGATGCTCGCACGGAGCATCATCGCATGGCTGGTGGTTCAGTAGACGCATTGATTGAGCGCAGACACCCTGCCGGCCAGAAGTTCGATCTGCGGCCGGGTGATCGCGCGGTAGTCGGTGCCGACGTCACGGATCTGCGGAGCTGACAGATACTGGGCGTGGACGAGTTCGAAGAAGCCGCGCTGCGCATCGGGCACCGAGGTGAGCGCGCGGCGGATATTGGCCGAGCCGTGCTCATAGAGATCAGCCTCGGTCTCGGCCGCATCCTCCGGGGCGATCCACGGCACCCAGGCGCGCCCAGGCGCGACCCCCTGCGGACGACGGCGGCCGGGCGCGCCGGGCTCGGGCGCGGGCAGCTCGGGCTGGACGAGGCCGATCGCGCGCGCGAAGGTGTCCACGCCAACGGTCATACACAGGACGGCAACCACCTCGACATATTCGGTCTGCGTCATTCCCTCGGCCAGAAGCGCCTCGTACCACTGGCGCCGCAGACGGGCGGGATCGGTGACGATGCGGTGGACGACCTCGACGATCGGCGCCGGCAGACAGCCGCCGGAATCGTGCGTTCCCGCAACTGTCCAGGGGGAAAGCGCCGCCTTGCGCGCTGCACAGAGCGCACAGCGCCTTGCGTTGCGGCTTTCCGCGGCAATGGCCACGCGGGTAGGACAGTCCAGCCAGTCGCCCGGCCTGGCGATGCGCTGCCAGGCGCGGCGATGGGCTTCCAGAATATCCGGGCGGATCGGAAGACCGGCGCTATCGTTGCGGGATTCCGTCATCTGCCTTCTCCTGCGTCGGGTGTCGGGGCCGCAGCCCGCGCCGCGGAACAACGCCGGCTGCGACCCCGACCGGAACGGGCGCTAGTGAACGCCGAGCGCCTCGGCGGCCATCGTGGTGCACTTCACCCGGTTTTCGATCTTCTGGAAGGCGACGTCCCGGGCGTAGTCGGGCGAGCCGTGGTTGGGCTTCACGTCGATGCTGAAGGGCGAGAAGCCGCAGTCGTCGGTCGAGCCGAGCTGGTCCTTGGCGATGTGCCTGGCCGCTGCGAGAAGCTGGTCGCGCACCTCTTCGGGCGATTCGACCCGCGGGTTTTGCGGGTTGATCACCCCGACATAGGCCATCTGCGCAATGCCGTTGGCGTCTTCGCGCAGGCTGGCACCGATGTCCTTGTAGACCTGGTCCCGGTTGCGTTCGCTCGCAAGCTGAATCAGAAAATATCCGGCGTTGATCTGGAACATGCTGGGCAGCATGTCGTTATAGGGCACATCGGCGCTGTGCACCGAGTCGCAGTCGCCGCCGGGACAGGTGTGGATCCCGATATTGCGCCGTTCCTCGACCGTGAAGCGGTCGACCACGCCGTTGATGAGGGCCACGAAATGCGGCAGCATGTTGCGTCCCGTCCAGGGGTTGCGCGAGTCGTTGCGGCACGCCAGCCGGCCCTCGGTAAAGTCGATCGAAACCCGCGCGGCGCCGGCGTTGAACGCTGCGCGGACGTCCTTCTCGCACTCGTCGATCAGATCGCTTTCGAACCGATCCCTGGGATAGTCCGCGATCTCGTCGTCAAGCGGGTACAAGAGGGCAAGCATCGAGGGCGAGATCACGGCCTGCTTCATCGGCTTGGTCGCCACGGCAAGCGCCTTGCGCAGAGAATCCGCTGCATAGGTTTTGTAGCGGAACGGCCCGCCCGTCAGGCGCGGCAGCTGGCGGTGATGGCCGTCGGCGAAGATCGCAAAGTACTGCCCGCCCGGGCCGAGATGTTCGGCTAGGCCGGTGCCGGCCAGCGTATCGGTGATCGGATAGGTCGCAAAGCTCGACCAGCGTTGCTCGCCGTCCGAGACGATGGGCGAGCCCGTCGCCTCCATGCCGGAGATGGAATCCCGCACGGCCTTGTCCTGCTCCGCTTCGAGCGCGTCCCGGTCGATGCTGCCCTCGTCATAGGACGCATAGGCGGCCTGCAGCGTCGTCGGCCGAGGCAGCGAGCCCACCGGTTCGGTCGGAATACCGGTCGCCGTTCTCGGATCGTAAGTCATCGGTTTTCCTCCGTTGTAAACTGCGATGGTGCGCGAGCGTCCTGCGGGAAGGCAAGCCCGCCGTGGAGGGAGGAGGTCAGGCCGCGGAGCGGGGCCGGCGGGTGGACACGCTGACCCCGGCGACGATCAGGGCGCCGCCGATCAGGTGGTAGATGCCGATCGCCTCGCCCAGCAGAGGCACGGCAACGACCGCGGCGATGACCGGCACCAGGTACATGTAGAACCCGGTCCTGGGCGGGCCGAGCGTGCGGATGGCGAGATTCCAGCCCATGTTCGCCACGACCGAGGGGAAGATCGCAACGAAGACCAGCGAGAGCGGCGCGCGCAGGCTGGCCCGGAACGGCTCGTCCGATAGCAACT
>CAYFYS010000208.1:0-4789 GCA_964347365.1 uncultured Rhodospirillaceae bacterium
TCGTGCCGCCCGGGCGGGTGACATCGATCCGCAGCCGGGCGGCCTCGGCGTCCGATCGCCGGGCGAGCTCGCCCGCGCCCGCGACGGTCGCCCGCGCCAGCTTCGCGGCGACATCGGCCGGCAGACCCTCGGCCATCGCGGCCTCGGTCAGGGTCTCGATCAGCAGGAACACATAGGCCGGCCCGCTTCCCGAGACCGCGGTGACGGCATCCATCAGCCCTTCGTCGTCCAGCCAGACGACCTCGCCGACGGCCTCCAGAAGCCCTTGACAGAGGCCGCGCTGCGCCGCGCCCACCCTGCGGTTGGCATAGGCGGCGGTGATCCCGCGCCCGACCGCGGCCGGGGTGTTGGGCATGCTGCGCACCACGGCCGCATCCGCCCCGAGCGCAGCCTCGAAAAAGGCCGAAGGCCGACCTGCGGCGATCGAAAGGAAGACCGTGTCCGGGCCGACCAGCGGGGCATAGGCCGGCGCGATCTCGGGCAAGCCCTGCGGCTTGACCGCAAAGACGACGACCGAAGGGGGCGGCCCGCCCGTGGCCGCCCCGGCATCGGCCAGCACGCGCACCCCGTGGCGCGCAACGACCGAAGCGGCCGCCTCGGCCGCCGGCTCGATCACGGTTATGTCGCCGGCCGCGCGGCCCCGTTCCATCCAGCCGGACAGCAGCGCACCACCCATCTTGCCGCAGCCGACCAGGAGCAGACGTTCACCCATGCGGCATCTCCTCCCCCTCAGGCCTCGCCTCTGGTCTCCAGGACAGCGGCCGCGACGGCTTCGGCCGGCTTCTTGCCGCCCCAGATGACGAACTGGAAGGCCGGGAAGAAACGTTCGCATTCCTCGAGCGATGTGTCGACCAGATCCTCGAGCTGCTCGACGCTCGCCGAGGTGAGCCCGCGCAGCAGCAGCGCATGACGGTGGACGACCCGCCCGCCGTCCGCCCAGGAATCGAAATGGCCCACCATCACGCGTTTGTTGACCATGGCGATCAGCTCCGCCACCCGCGCACGCGACGGCTGCGGTACGCGCAATTCGTAGACGCAGACATAAATCAGCGTCCCGACTTCGGGATGCCACGTCAGAGAGATCCGGTAATCGCACCAGTGTCCAGCGGCTTCCAGCGAAAGGTGCTGCACGCCGGATCGGTCGAACGGCCACGCATTGGCCGAAGCCAGCTCCTCCATCAGGTCAAGCGGGTTGGCACCGGCGGGATCGTGGCGTTCCAAATCGATATCCATGTGATTGACCCCGGATGACGCGCAGCGAACACACCCGTTTCCGGAACGCGGAGTCACTGAAATGCGCAGATATTGTGGAACTTTTCACGATGTACCTACAAGATGTAGATTGCCAAGTTTGATTCGGCGTTGCAAGGGTTTTGCCGTGCGCAGCGACGGGCCGGTCAGTGGATCAGCCGCGTTCGCCGCGGCCAGCCGCCCGGGCCTGTTCGAGGGCGGCGAGCCGTTCGGTCAGGCGTTCCTGTTCGGCACGCGCATTGGCGGCCATTTCGCGCACCGCCTCGAACTCCTCGCGCCTGACCAGATCCATCCCGGCCAGCATGCGCTCAAGCTGTGCGCGCACCATGGCTTCGACCTCGCGGCGCAGCCCGACCATGGTGCCCAGCGCTCCTTCGGCGAGGCGCGCGGCATCCTCGAAGAGTCGGTTCCCCGACGGCATCGCGCAATTATGCGCCGGATCGAAGACGACGGCAATCCGATCGCCGACTGCGGGTTTCACGATGGCGCCGTTCCCGGCGCCGGGTCGGCGGGGGCGCCCTTCCTTCGGCCGGCTAGGCGGCCCGGTCCCTGCGTTGCACCGGCCCCGATCAGGCCGGGGACGGGGTACGGTTGATGCGGGGCAGGACCCGCTCTGCGATCCGGCGCATCATGCCGAGCTGGTCGGGCGAGGCGATCACGAGCTGGAAGATGCGCACGCCGAGGTCGATATAGCGGTTGATCTTCGCGGCCATCTGTTCGCCGGTTCCCGACAGCGCCCAGCGGTCGACGAGATCGGGCGAGGCCTTGTCCCTGCCGGGTGGCGGGCCGTGGAAGTCGGTGAGCTGGTCCTGCACCCCGCGCCAGGCGGTTTCGGGGTCATCGTCGCAGTTGGCGAACCAATTCATGCCCATCGCCGCGCCGCCGCCATAGGCCGCGCCGGCGCCGGGCTCCTTGCCGATGGCCGTCGCGATGGCGCCGATGTCGTCCCGGATGGCGGCGTATTCCGCCTCCGTCGGATGGACGGCGAGCCAGCCGTCGCCCTGTTCGGCGATCACCCGGCGGATCCTGGGGCCCATCATCAAGGTGCCCGCGACATCCCGGTTCCACGTGTAATGGTGGGCACCGACGCCATCGTGCGGCACGTAGATGCCGCCGCCGACCAGGATCGGCGGCTTCTCGGCCGGGCGCGCGATGCCCAGGGTCATCTCGCCGAATCTGAAGAACGCGCCGTCGAAGGAGAACTTGTCCTCGGTCCTCAGCCGGTTCATCACTTCAAGCGATTCGGCGAACAGCGCGGTGCGGTGCTTGAAGAACCGGGCGGGCCGCGGCGCGTCCTTGTCGGGTCCGCGCACCGCGACCAGCGAATCGAACTGGCGCTTGAAGATCGCCGCCTTGCCGGCGCCGGTGCCGGCCCCCATGATCGCGCGCCCTTCGGAGATCTCCCACAGCGTCGCCCATTGCTGGGCGACATGGATCGGGTTGCGGATCTGCGGGATCAGGATGCCGGTGCACAGCCTGATGCGCCTGGTCTGGGCGGCGGCGGCGGTCAGCGCGCCGATCGGGCAATAGGCCGCCGTGGTGCGCCGCCCGCCGAGCGCATCATGCACCCAGACCGCATCGAAGCCCATCGCCTCGGCCTCGCGCGCCGCATGAAGGAGCTGCCGGAGGTCGTAGGACTTCCCGGTGATTCCCATCGTGTTGTTGATCGACGATCCGATGACGACCTTCTCGCCCAGGCTCATGGACAGGCCTCCGTTGACTACCACGCGGGCGCGTGCACCCGCCGAACGCGCGCCGCCGCTTGCCGGTCAAGCTCCCGGGCCGGGTGTCGACGAACTCGATCCCGCCAGGATACATGAAGGGCCCACTGTCGCGCTTGAAGAAGTCCTGGATCGCCGTCTTCGGGGCGTAGCGCGCCAAGGCGTCGCCGGGCGTTCCGACAGAGCAGACCGTCATGGTCGTGCACCCCGGTACAGGCGCGGCGCTTTCCAAGGCGCGCGCGAGCCCTGATAATCGATCGGACATCCGTCAATCCGCGAGGCAGAATGTTTTACGAACCGGTGAACAACGACCACGGCCTTCCGTTCAACCCGCTGAAGTCGTGCGTCGTCCCGCGGCCGATCTGCTGGATCACGACGACGAACGCCGAGGGGGCGGTCAACCTCGCCCCGTTCAGCTTCTTCAACCTGCTGAGCTACAACCCGCCCTTCGTGGTCTTCTCCGCCGGCACGCATGCCGGGGACTCCGCCCACAAGGACACGGTCGTCAATGTCGAGGCGACCGGAGAGTTCGTCTACAACATGGCGACTTGGGCGCAGCGCGAGGCGATGAACCGGACTGCGGCGATCGTCGCGCGCGGCGTCGACGAGATGGCGGCGGCAGGGCTCGCGCCCCTGGAGTCCCACCTGGTCAAGCCGCCGCGCGTGGCCGGCGCCCCCGTCCACTTCGAATGCCGGCACTACCGCACGATCGCGCTGCCGGGCAATTCGCCCAGGCACGTCCACCAAGTCGTGTTCGGCGAGGTGATCGGCGTCCATATCGCCGAGGACGCGCTGACCGCCGACGGGCTGCTCGATGTGGTCGGGATCCGCCCCATCGCCCGGCTCGGCTACAAGGACTACATCAGCATCCAGGACGTCTTCTCGATGGACAAGCCGATGCCCGAGGACGACATTCCGGAGCGCCAGGCCGCAGAGTAGCGGCCCGCCGGGCGATCGGTGCCGGGACGATGATCGATCCGATAAGCTGGGCGCACGCTTGGCCCTATTTCGCCTGTGCGCTGGCGTTGGGCTATGCGATCGGTGCGATCCCCTTCGGGTTGCTGCTCACCCGGCTTGCCGGCCTCGGCGATATCCGCGCGATCGGTTCAGGCAATATCGGGGCGACCAACGTGCTGCGCACCGGCAGCAAACCGCTTGCCGCGGCGACGCTGCTGCTCGATGCCGCGAAGGGGGCGGGCGCGGTTCTCCTCGCCGCGCGCTGGGGCCCCGACATCACGATCCTCGCGGCGCTGGGCGCCTTTCTTGGCCACCTGTTCCCGGTCTGGACCCGATTCCGCGGCGGCAAGGGGGTGGCGACCGCGCTCGGCATCATGCTGGCGCTCGCCTGGCCGGCGGGGCTGCTCGCCTGCCTGATCTGGCTGGCGGTGGCCGCGGCGCTGCGCTATTCCTCACTGTCGGCTCTGGTCGCGCTCGCGCTCGCGCCGGTGCTGATGTGGCAGTTCGGCGATCCGCAGCGCATGGAGTTCACGATCCTGATGGCCGTCGGGGTATGGCTGCGCCATGTGGCCAATATCCGTCGCCTGCTGACCGGAACCGAACCCAGGATCGGCGCCGGGTGAACCAAGCCGAGCGCATCGCAAGACTCCGCCTCGCCCGCAGCGAGGGCGTCGGGCCGAGAACGTTCGCACGCCTGATCGCCCATTGCGGCACGGCGGTCGCAGCGCTCGCGGCGTTGCCCGAGATGTCGGCCCGGGGCGGCCGCAGAAGACCGCTCCGGCCCTGCCCGGCCGCGGACGCCGCCGAGGAGATCGGCGCGGTCGCGGCGTCGGGGGGACGCCTGATAATCCTCGGCGAGG
>CAYFYS010000209.1:0-4784 GCA_964347365.1 uncultured Rhodospirillaceae bacterium
CGCGCTGCACGAACCGCGCGATCTCGAACTTCATGTTGTCGCGCAGGTAGTCGAACCCGAACTCGTTGTTGGTGCCGTAGGTGACGTCGGCCGCATACGCCGCCTGGCGTCCGCGGTCGTCGAGGTCGTGGACGATGCAGCCGACGCTGAGCCCGAGAAAGCGGTAGATCTGGCCCATCCAGTCTGCGTCGCGGCGCGCCAGATAGTCGTTGACCGTCACCACGTGCACGCCCTTGCCGGTCAGCGCGTTCAGATAGACCGGCAGCGTCGCGACCAGGGTCTTGCCCTCCCCGGTCTTCATCTCGGCGATCGTGCCGCGGTGCAGCACCATGCCGCCCATGAGCTGGACGTCGTAGTGGCGCTGGCCGAGCGTGCGCTTGGCCGCCTCGCGCACGGTGGCGAAGGCCTCTTCGAGCAGGTCGTCCAGCGCCTCCCCCGCGGCGTGACGTTCGCGCAGCCAGCCGGTGCGCGCGCGCAACGCCTCGTCCGACAGCGCCTCCACCGCCGGTTCGAGCGCGTTGATCGCCGCGACCTGCCGGGCCATCCGCTTGATTTCGCGGTCGTTGGCACTGCCGAGAAGGCTCTGTGCGATGCGGCCGAACATCGGTGCTCCCTGGGCGGGCTGGCTGGGCGGTCCGGTCGGGTTGCGCCGCGCCGGGCGCGGCCCTGGACCGAACCACAGATAGGGTCGTGCCACGGCCCTGTCAACGCAAGCCGGCGCCCGGTGCGATGGACTCCGCGGGCATCGCGGGGCATAAGCTGTGCCGGTCCGCAAGGCTCGACCAGGGACGCCGGGAATGCCGAAAATCTCACTGCTCGCGCCGGACCGGATCCCGGCCCCGGCGCCCATCGCCGGGGTCCGGCTCGCCACGGGTTCCAGCGGGCTG
The DNA here is from genome assembly GCA_964347365.1 of uncultured Rhodospirillaceae bacterium. Lineage (GTDB taxonomy): Bacteria > Pseudomonadota > Alphaproteobacteria > MPNO01 > MPNO01 > CAYFYS01. The sequence continues at coordinate 888 of CAYFYS010000209.1, forward strand.
CGCTATGCCGGCCGCGAGGATTTGCTGCTGGTCGCGCTCGACCCGGCAACGCAGCTTGCGGGCGTGACGACGCGCTCGCGCACCGCCGCCGCACCGGTCCTGTGGACCCGCGCGGTGGCGGCCCGGGGCCGCGCCGAGGCGCTGGTGGTCAATGCCGGCAACGCGAACGCGTCCACCGGTCGGCACGGCATGGCAAGCGTAGAGCGCACCGTCGCCGGTGCCGCTGCCACGCTCGGCTGCTCGCGTGCCCATGTCGCGGTCGCATCGACCGGGGTGATCGGCGAGCGGCTCGATGCGGGGCGCATCGTCGGCGCCCTGCCCGCGCTGTCGCAGCGGCTTTCGCCGCACGGGTGGGAGGCGGCGGCGAACGCCATCCGGACCACCGACACCTTCCCCAAGCTCGTCGGCGCGACAACCGAGGTCGGCGGGCGGCCGGTGGCCATCGCCGGCATCGCCAAGGGCTCGGGCATGATCGCCCCCGACATGGCGACGATGCTGGCCTTCCTGTTCACCGACGCAGCGCTCGATGCGCCGGTCCTCGACCGGCTGCTGCGCGAGGCGGTGGATGCATCCTTCAATGCGATCACCGTGGACGGCGACACCTCGACCAGCGACATGGCGCTGCTGTTCGCCACCGCCCGGGCGGGGAACCCGGCGATCGCCGACCGGCGCGACGCCCGGCTGCGGGCGTTCAGGAAGGCGCTGGGCACGGTCTGCCGGGCGCTCGCCCATCTCATCGTCCGCGACGGCGAAGGCGCGACCAAGTTCGTGACCATCGCCGTCAGCGGGGCAGCATCCGTGCGCGCCGCGCGACGCATCGGCCTTGCGGTGGCCAATTCCGCGCTGGTCAAGACCGCCATCGCCGGCGGCGACGCCAACTGGGGCCGGGTGGTGATGGCCCTCGGCAATGCCGGTGAGCGGATCGACCCCGACGCGCTGGCGATCTCCATGGGCGGTGTGCGGATCGCCAGCGCCGGCGCGGTTGTTGAAGGCTACGACGAGGCCCCGGTCGCCGCCCACCTCGCCGGACCGGAGATCGCCATCGACATCGACGTCGGCGTCGGGCGCGGCCGCGCGGTCGTGTGGACCTGCGATCTGACGCACGGATATATCGACATCAATGCCGACTACCGAAGCTGACCGGCCGCTGGTGCTGGTCGCCGCCGCCGCGCTGGTCGATGCCGATGGCCGCGTCCTGATCGCCCGCCGTCCCGAAGGCAGACCGATGGCCGGGCTGTGGGAATTCCCCGGCGGCAAGGTCGCAGCGGGCGAGACGCCGGAAGCGGCGCTGATCCGCGAGCTCGCCGAGGAGCTCGGCATCGACGTGGCTGCGCGCTGCCTGGCGCCGTTCACCTTCGTCTCCTACGCCTATGCGCGCTTTCACCTCCTGATGCCGCTCTATGTCTGCCGGGTGTGGCAGGGCGCGGTCACCGCCCGGGAGGGCCAGGCGCTGAAATGGGTTCGGCCGATACGGCTTCGCGGCTACCCGATGCCACCGGCCGACGAACCGCTGGTTGCGATGTTGCGGGACCTCTTGTGAGGCCTGCCACGGCGCGCGCCTGGGCGATCGTCGCTGTGACGTTCTGCGCGCTGGGCCTGACCTTCGCTGCGCGTTCGTCGGTCGGCGTGCTGATCCCAACCTGGGAGGCCGAGCTCGGCTGGGCGCGGGCGGTCAGCGCAACCGGCGGCTCTTTGGTGCTGGTGGTCATGGCGGTCGCATCGCCTCTGGCCGGCAACCTGATCGACCGCTTCGGTCCGCGCCGGGTGATCGCCGGCGGGCTGGCGATCGTCAGCGCGGCGATCCTCGGCACCTCGGCGATCTCGCTGGAATGGCAGTTCCTGGCGCTGTTCGGGCTGCTTGGCGGCATCGGCTACGGCGCGGTCTCGCTGCCGCTGGTGGTCACGATGATGGCGCGGATCTTCGAGCGCCACCGCGGCATGGCGACCGGGATTGCGATCTCCGGCTCGACGGCGGGCCAGCTTCCGGCGCTTACGCTGCTTGCGCTCCTGGTCGGCGCCTGGGGCTGGCGCGGCGCCTATCTCGGCTTTGGCCTGGCGATCCTGGCCCTGGTCCCGGCGATCTGGCTTCTGGTCGGCAGCCGGGCGGCGTCCGAGCACAGACCGCTTGTCGCGCACGGCCGCGCGCGGGTCTCGCCCGACATGCCGCTGGCCGCAAAGATCGGCGTCCTGATGCGCAACCGCACGTTCATGCTCTTGTTCGCCGCCTTCTGGCTGTGCGGCTTCACCACGGCGGGCGTCTTCGATGTCCACTTCGTTCCCTATGCGGTCAGCTGCGGCTTCGCGCTGGTCGACGGCACCGCAGCGCATGGCGTCCACGGGATCGGCAACATGCTGGGCCTGATCCTGTTCGGTTGGCTGACCGATCGGGTCCACCGCGCGCGTCTGCTGGCGGCGATGTTCGCCGCCCGGGCGTTCTTGTTCGTCGTCCTGCTCGGCGTTGCCGGCGACCTCGAACTTCTGTTCTTCTTCGCGCTCGCCTTCGGGATTCTCAACTTCTCGACCCTGCCGCCGATCGCGAGCCTCGTGGCAAGCCGCATCGGGGTCGGCATCATGGGCTTGACGATGGGTCTGCTGTTCGGCGGGCATTCGATGGGCGCGGCGATCGGGGCGTTCTTCGGCGGCTACATGTTCGACCTGATGGCGCGCTACGAATGGGTCTGGCTGACCTCGATCGGGCTGGCGCTCCTGGCGGCCGTCTTCGCCGTCCTGGTCGGGGAGGAACCGGACCGGGACCGCAGGCGCTGGGGCGTGGCCGTGCCGGCCTGACCTTCGGGGCGGTCAGGCGGCGACGTCGAGGATGCGCGCGACTTCCGGCCAGCTCCGGGCGCCGTTGTCCCGCAGGTCCCGGGTGAGGTGTTCCGGCATCCAGTCCAGCAGGGCGGGCCCGTAGGCCGGGCGGGACTTGATCGCGGCCAGCCACGCGGCGACCCGCGGCAGGCGGCGGTTCTCCCACATGCCCCGCATCGAGAGCATGTCCAGGCGGACGACATAGGGGGTCATGGCGATGTCGGCGAAGGTGAACGCCTCGCCGGCAAGCCACTGCGCATCCCGCAGGGCGTCTTCCATCTTCTTGAGGTAACGGTCGTAAAGGAGGACCTTCTCGGCCGCGCCGGGGGCGGCGAAGCCTTCGCGTACATAGGTTTTTTTCTGTTCATGCCAGTGCGCGGAGACCGAGAACGGCGGGGTCGCGTTGAGGAACGCCTCGACACCTTCGGGGCCGAGCCGGGAGATGGTGTGACGGTGGGAGGCCATGAACGTCAGCGCGCCGCAGGCCGGGTGGAGCTCTTCGTCGACGGCCTTGGTCCAGTAGCGGACCTCCGCCCGGTGCACCGGGTCGTCGGGGCGGATGCTTTTGTCCGGGAAAACATCGTCGAGATATTCGCAAATGTTGGTCGATTCGCGGATGACGACGCCGTCATGGACCAGCGTGGGAACGACCGCCTTGGGGTTGAGTTTCATATAGGCGGGGTCGAACTGTTCGCCCGCCAGGATGTCGATATAGCGGCCCTCCCAGGCAAGGCCCTTCTCCTCCAGGAAGAAACGGACCTTCGCTGCGCAGACCGATGAGCCGTGGTGGTAGAGTTCGAGCCTTCCGACCATGTGCATTCCCCCGCTGCCCTCGCCCAAGCATCGGCGGGAACGCCGGTGCCGTCAAATGCGCCGGATGCGCCCGGGCGGCGTACCCCAGACCGTTTCAGGACCGCTCAGTCGGCCAGCAGGCGCGGCACGATCAGGGTCAGCGTCGGGAAGGCGATAATGATCGCAACCCGCACGGCGTCCGAGGCGAGGAAGGGGATGACGCCCTTGAAGGTCTCGATCATCGGGATGTCGCGCGCCAGGGAGTTGATGACGAAGACGTTGAGCCCGACCGGCGGG
>CAYFYS010000210.1:0-4772 GCA_964347365.1 uncultured Rhodospirillaceae bacterium
CGCTGGCCGATCTGGTTCTCGTCGTCGAAAAGCTGCGCGAGGGCGCCTTCGACGAGGCCGAGCGGATGCTCGGCGCAACCAGCGGCCGCGGGTTCAGCGCCTTCCTGGTCCCGCTGCTTTCGGCGTGGGCCCAGGCGGGGCAGGATCGCCCCGACGATGCTCTGAAGACGCTTGCCGGGCTGAAGGAAACCGCAGGCTTCGCGGTCATCGGCGATTATCACTCCGCGCTGATCCTCGATCTTGCCGAACGCACCGAAGAGGCAGAACGACACTATCTCGCCGCCGTGAGCGGCGCCCCGCGCCCGACGGTCCGGCTGATCGAGGCCATAGGCTCGTTCTATGAGCGCACCGGGCGTCCGGGCGAGGCGGAAAAGCGTTACCGCGACTTTCTCGACCAGCAGGGCGCATCGCCGCTGCTTGAGCACGCGCTCGCGCAGGTTTCGTCCGGTGCGCCCGGGCGCATCGTCGCCGACGCCAGGCAAGGCGCCGCGGAGGTCCTCTTCAACGTCTCCGGCACGCCGCTCCAGGAGAATTCGATCGGGATCGCTCTGATCTGCGGACATCTGGCTCTCCACCTGCGGCCGCGGTTTCCGCTGGCCCGGGTCCTGGTCGGCCGGATGCTCGAATCCGTGGGCCGGGCCGAGGAAGCGATCGCGGTCTATGACAGCGTCGACAGAGCCTCGCCGCTGTGGTGGTCGGCGCGGTTGCGGCGCGCCGACGGGCTGGAGGTGCTGGGCCGCCAGGAGGAGGCCGTGGCCGCGCTCCGCCGGATGGCGGCGGAGCGTGCGCAGCGCTCCGATGCGCTGACCGCGCTCGGTGACATTCTGCGCGGGGCCAAGCGGTTCAAGAAAGCGGTGGAGGCCTACGATGCAGCGATCGCGCGGGTGGGGCCGATCGAGCAGCGCCACTGGGCACTTCTTTATTCGCGCGGGATCGCTCTGGAGCGTTCCGGCCAGTGGCAGCGTGCGGAGGCCGATTTCATCGCCGCGCTCAAGCTCAACCCCGACCAGCCCTATGTGCTGAACTATCTCGGCTATTCCTGGGTGGACCGGAAGATCAACCTCAACCGGGCGCGGCGCATGATCGAGCGCGCGGTCGCGCTGCGGCCCAACGACGGCTATATCGTCGACAGCCTGGGCTGGGTGCTCTACCGGATCAAGGAATTCGGCGGCGCGGTCGCCAATCTGGAGCGCGCGGTCGAGCTGCGGCCCCAGGACCCGACGATAAACGACCATCTGGGCGATGCCTATTGGCGGGTCGGGCGCCGCGTGGAGGCGCGCTACCAATGGCGCCGCTCGCTCAGCCTCGACCCCGAACCGGAGCAGATCGCCCGGATCCGGGAGAAAATCGAAAACGGCTTGGCGACGCCGACGCCAGAGCCACCGAAAAAGCGCCCCAAGACGCGGTGAGCCGTACCGCAACGGCGCCCGGCTACCGCGTCCAGGCCGCAGCGAAAGTCAACCTGACCCTCAACGTCGTCTCCCGCCGGGACGACGGTTACCACTTGATCGACGGGCTGGCCGTCTTCGCGGGCGTGGGCGACGTCGTGCAAGTCAGTCCTGCGGCGCGCTTCGGTCTGGAGATCGCAGGCCCGTTCGGCGGAGCGCTCGGCGCGGACGGGGACAATCTGGCCGCGCAGGCGGCGCACGGCCTTGCCGCGCGCGCCGGCCGTGCGCCGGCGGTGCGGATCATGCTGCGGAAGAATCTCCCGGTGGCCGCCGGCGTCGGGGGCGGCTCGGCCGATGCGGCGGCCGTGCTGCGGATCCTGAACGCCCTGTGGCGGCCAGCGCTCGACCGGCAGGTGCTGGCAGAGCTGGCCCTGTCTCTGGGCGCGGACGTGCCGGTGTGCCTGCACGCCCGGCCTGCGCACATATCGGGCATCGGCGAGGTGATCACGCCTGCGCCGGCCCTTCCAGAGGCGCATCTGGTGCTGGTCAATCCGCGCGCGGCGCTGTCCACCGCTTCGGTCTTCGCACGGGCGGCGGGCGCGTATTCACGGCCGCAGAAGCGTCTTTCCGAGGCGCCGCGCGATGCCGCTTCGTTCGCCCAATGGCTGCGGGCCGGTGGCAACGACCTCACCGGGGCTGCGTGCGCGATCGAGCCGCGCGTCGCTGCGGGCATCGCACGTCTTGCGCGCGCGCGCGGCTGCCTGCTGGGCAGGATGTCGGGCAGCGGTCCGACCTGCTTCGGCCTGTTCGCCACCGCCGCGGCGGCGCGCGCGGCGGCCTCGGCGATCGCCGCCGAGAACCCCGTCTGGTGGGTGCGCGCAGCGCGGATCCTCGCTACACCGCCGCCGGTGCGCCGCATCGCCGCTTCCGGCGAGCGCGGCCGGACGCCCGCGGTTGCGAGGGCGAGGGATTGAACCTATCCTCCCGGCCCAGACACGCGCCGCGGTGGGGCGTAGCCAAGCGGTAAGGCAACGGGTTTTGATCCCGTGATCCCAGGTTCGAATCCTGGCGCCCCAGCCAGGCGAACCGGCGGGCGGATATACGCAATGCCCCAGATTGTCGATGCGACCGGGTTGACATGCCCCCTGCCCGTGCTTCGTGCGCGCAAGGCGATCAGGGCGGCCGAAGCGGGCGCGACGCTGGTCGTGCTGGCGACCGACCCGGCCGCGGTCGATGATTTCCGCGCGTTTTGCGAGGAAGCCGGCCACCGCTTCGTCGAATGGTCCAAGGCGGGCGCGGTCTTTCGTATCACGATCCGCAAGGCGGGTTGAGCGGCGGCGCGGTTCGCCGCCCCACGTTCGGGGTACGTGGACGCCCTGCCCCGCAACGCGGATAATCGTCCAGGCGAGGATCGGAGGAACGGCCATGGATTTCGGGTATTTCACGCTGAGCGACAACCACTACAGAAACAATGCGCGCACGGCGAACCAGTACATCGCAGACATTACGGATGAGGCGATCCACGCCGAACGCGTCGGGATGCGTTCGGCGTGGATTGGGGAGCACCATTTCTCGACGCTGGGCTGCCTGTCCTGCCCGGACATCGTCCTGGGTTACGTCGCTGCACGGACCACCCGCATCCGCCTTGCGCCGGCGGTCAACGTGCTGCCGCTGCATCACCCGATCCGCGTTGCGGAGCAATGGGCGACGCTCGACCTGCTGAGCGGCGGCCGGGTCGATTTCGCGACCGGGCGCGGCTACGACAGGCGCGAATACCTGCCCTTCGACGCACCTTACGAGAACAACACCGAAGCCTTCGCCGAGGGGCTGGAAGCGCTGGTGCGGCTGTGGACCGAAGCCGGACCGGTCACCCACAGGGGCACCTTCTACGCCTTCGAAGACGTCGCGATCACGCCCAAACCGATCCAGACGCCGCCGCCGATCCATGTTGCGTGCTTTTCCAGGCCGTCGGTCGAACTCGCCGGCCGGCTGGGCCACAACATGGTCGTTGCGCCGTTCGCTGCGGCGATGCAGTTCGGTGGGCTCGCCGAGATGGCCGAGATCTACCGCGAGGCGTGCGCGCGACACGGCAACGCGCCCGGGCGCCTGGTCTGCAGCTATTTCACCCACATCGCCGACAACGCCGAAGAAGACCACGCCGCCCGGGTGAGCCAAGTGCGCTATTTCCAGGAATGCTGCATCGATGCATTGCCGCAGGACCTTGAGACTGCGCCGCCGACCTATGCCTATTTCGTCGACATGGTGAAGAACCTGAAGTCGATGAAGCCGGAGAGCCTGACCGACAAGTCGGTCCTGGTGGGCAGCCCGGAAGCGATCGTTCGAACGCTCAAATCGGTCGAAGAGGCCGGGTTCGACGAGGTCATCCTCTACTTCAATGTCGGGCTGAAGCCACACGCCCGGGTCAAGGAGGAGATGCAGCGCTTCATGGAGGAGATCGCCCCGGCCTTCGACGGCGATCACCGCCGCACGACCGCCCGGGCGGCGGCCGAATAGCGTTGCGCAGATCGCCGCACTCGACGTCCTTTCGACGGACCCGCAGCAGCCCTCGACGGGGAGCCCCCGGCACTGCAGCCCTGCTCAGCTGTCCCATGTCGCGTCGTGGAACAGGCTGTGCAGGCCTACCGGCGCTTCGATCAGGCGCTGATCGTGGGCGTAGGTGATGAACCGTTCGAGGTTCGCGCGGTTGGCGGCGATGCCCGACGGCCAGGGATCGGCCCCCATCGCCCCGATCTGATCCTCGAAATCGTTGCGCGCGAAGGCAAGGCTCGCATAGCCCGGATCCTCGTAAAACGCCCGCGCCTGGATTTTGGACTCCTCCCAGACTTCCATCAGCGCGCGGGCGAGCCAGGGATGGTCCTCGATCAGCGCGCGCCTGACAGCGAGCAGGTGCATGATCGGGTAATAGCCGTGCCGGGCGTAATAGGCCATCGCCTCGGCACGACGGTCGGGGAACAGCGTACGCACCCGCGCGCCGGCCTCCAGCACGGCCGGCGGCGGGTGGGGGTGGATCATCGCATCGGCCGCGCCCTCGACAAACATCCGCCCGACATCGGCCTGCGGCGGGATGCGTTCGATCTCCAGCCCCCTGTCGTCGTCCAGCGGCAAGGCCTCCTCGGCGGTGACGATCCAGCGGATCCTGTCCCACGGCACACCGTAATCGAACTTCAGATCGCCCAGCGCCAGAACGGTCATCGTCGTCTGGAAGGACCGCACCATCACCCGCTTGCCGATCAGATCGGCCGGTGTGTCAATACCCGAAGCGGCGTTGACGAAGATGTGGTTCTGCGAAAACAGCCGGCGCGGAAAGACGGGGATGCCGACGAACGGTGCGCCGCGGGCGACCGCCATGACGTGCGAGGACAG
>CAYFYS010000211.1:0-4765 GCA_964347365.1 uncultured Rhodospirillaceae bacterium
GCCAGCGGGCGCGGGCTGTTGAGCAACACAGCCGCGTAGGCCGTCCTGGTTTCGGCCCGATACGTTCCCAGATGCTCGGCCAGGCGCGCCCGCCAGTCGGCACGCACGAGGTTGCCGATCTGGTAGGTCGCCCGCGCCCGGCGACCCGTACCGCCGCGTACCAGCCCGGCGTGGACGCCGTGCGCGCGGGTCAGCAGCGTGACGATCAACGCGGTCTCGCCGTGCTTGCGGCGTTCGATCACGATGCCGTCGTCCTGCCAATCCATCGCCGGATGCGGCCCTCTAGGCGTCGTAGTCCAGACCCCAGGCGCGGTAGCGCTCCGAATCCTCGCCCCATTTCCGGCGGACCTTGACGAACAGGAACAGATGCACCCTGCGGCCCAGGATCTCGGCCATCTCGGCCATCGCCCGTTCGCGTACCGCACGCACCCGTGCCCCGCCGCGGCCGAGCACGATCGCCTTCTGGCTGTCGCGCTCCACATAGACGGTCTGGGCGATCCGCAGGCTGCCGTCGGCGAAGGATTCCCATTCCTCGGTCTCGACGGTCAGGGCATAGGGCAGCTCCTCATGGAGTTGCTCGAACAGCTTCTCGCGGGTGATCTCGGCGGTAAACAGGCGCTCGTTCATGTCCGAAAGCTGGTCCCGGGGGTACAACCACGGGCCCTCCGGAACGGTCTTGGCGAGATGGCCGATCAGGTCGTCGACCCCGTCCCCCGACAGCGCCGATATCATGAAAGTGTCGTCGAAGCGGCGCCTGGCAGCGACCGCCGCGGCAAGCGACAGCAGTCTGGGGCGCGGCACGAGGTCGATCTTGTTGAGCACCAGGACGGTAACCCGTCCGGGCGCATCGAGCCCGGCCAGGATCCGGATCGTGTCGGTATCCTGGCCTTTCTTCGCATCGACCAGCATCATCACAACGTCGGCATCGGCCGCCCCGCCCCAGGCGGCGGCGACCATCGCCCGGTCGAGCCGCCGGCGCGGGGCGAAGATCCCGGGCGTATCGACGTAGACGAGCTGCGCCGGCCCGGAAGTCGCCACGCCGATCACCCGGCTTCGCGTCGTCTGGACCTTGGTGGTGACGATGCTCACCTTCGCGCCGACGAGCCGGTTCGTCAGGGTCGACTTGCCGACATTGGGCGCACCGATGACGGCGATGAAGCCGCAGCGCGGCGCGCCGCTCCGGCCGTCCTCATACGCTGCCGTCATCGAGCCGATCCAGCAGCAATCCGGCTGCCGCGCGCTCGGCGGCGCGCTTGGAGCCAGCCGAGGCCGCAACCTCGGGGAAGCCTTCGATCCGGGCCGCGACCGTGAAGACCGGGACATGGTCCGGACCCTTGCGGTCGGCGGTGCGGTAGACCGGTGGCGGCAGGCCGCGGGCCTGCGCCCATTCCTGGAGCGCGGTCTTGGCATCGCGCGGCGGCGCGCCGGACAGCATCGGCGTCCAGAAGCGCGCGACCAGGGCACATGCCGCGTCGTGGCCGGCATCGAGATAGATCGCGCCGATCAACGCCTCGCAGGCGTCCTCGATCACCGAAATCGGTATCGTCTCCGGATCGCGGGCAAGGCCGGGCTGGATGTCGAGATGGCGGTGCAGGCCGAGCGATCGCCCGACCGAGGCCAGCGCCTGCCCGCTCGCCAGCGCGGCATGGCGGCGCGCGAGTTCGCCCGGCGCCTCGGCGGGGAACGCCCGCACCAGCATCGCCGCCAGCGCCAGCCCCAGAACCCGGTCGCCGAGGAACTCCAGCCGTTCCAGCGACGCGGCCCCCGCCCTGCCCGCGGCGCTGGCATGGGTGACCGCCTGGCGCAACAGGGCAGGGTCGGCGAAGCGGTGGCCCAACGCCTGCTGGAGCCGCGCCAGATCGTCGCGGACGGCCAAATCCGTCAGCCCACGAGATTGAAGAAGCGGGCGAAGCGGATCGCCGTCGGCCAGCGCCAGAACTCCCACAAGCGCGCCGTCCCGTTGGTCGAAAAGAACAGGATCTCCGCCCGTCCGACCAGGTTCTCCGCCGGAACGAAGCCGACCCCGCCAAGCACGCGGCTGTCGAGCGAGTTGTCCCGGTTGTCGCCCATCGCGAAAAAATGCCCGCGCGGCACGACGAAAACGCGCGTGTCGTCGAGTTGGCCGCGGTCGGTCAACTCAAGAACCCGATGCTGGCGCCCGCCGGGCAGGGTCTCGACGAACTGGGCGATGCGCCGGATCCGGCCATTCTCGTCGGTGAACACGAAGTCCTCGATCCGCCTGCGCGCGACCATCTGCCCGTTGAGGTGAAGCCGGCCCTGCTTCATCTGGATGCGGTCACCGGGCAGGCCGACGATCCGCTTGATGTAATCGGTCTTGTTGTCGGTCGGCAGCTTGAAGACGGCAACATCGCCGCGCTCGGGCTCGGACATGAACAACCGGCCGGAGATCAAGGGCAGGCTTAGCGGCAGCGAGTGGCGGCTGTAGCCGTAGGAGTATTTGGAAACGCACAGATAATCGCCAACGAGCAGGGTCGGGATCATCGAGCCCGAGGGGATGTTGAACGGCTCGAAGGCCACCGTTCTGATCGCCAGGGCGATCAGGACCGCATAGACGATCGTCCTGGCGGTTTCCCAAAGTCCGCCAGACTTCTTATCAGACATGAACTTTTCTCATTAATAAATTGTTATTATTTAATAAAAATGATTCGAACATTTGCCGATTCCGATCGAGCACGGTGCGAAGGAACCTGTCAGGCGCAAGCGTCGGCTCCGCGCCGTCTCAGCCGGCGCCGATCGGGACGGCGGAGATGACCACCATCGCATGCGCCATTGGCGGCTCGTCCGTCATGGTCAGGTCGAGCCGGGCGGTCATGCCCACCGGCGTGAGCGCCTTCAGCCGCGCGACCGCCCCGCCTGAGAGCGCGAGCGTCGGCTGGCCGCTGGCCAGGTTGATCACGCCCATGTCGCACCAGAACACGCCGGCGCGAAAACCGGTCCCCAGCGCCTTGGCGCATGCTTCCTTGGCGGCGAAACGCTTGGCGTAGCTCGCCACACGTCCGATGCGCCCTTCGGAGCGCCGGCGTTCGGTCTCGGTGAAGATGCGCTCGATGAACCTGTCGCCGAAGCGTTCGAGGGTCCGTTCGATGCGACGGATGTCGATCAGGTCGTTGCCGATACCGATGATCATGCGCCTGCCCTCACGCCGATTGCGCACCGCCGGCATCAGCGCGCGCCAAGTCCATCAGCGAGCGCATCCGCTTGATCGCGCTGTCCAGCCCGCTGAAAATCGCCTCGCCGATCAGGAAATGGCCGATGTTGAGTTCGGCCAGCACCGGGATGCAGGCGATCGCGCCGACGGTCTCGAAGCTGAGACCGTGCCCGGCATGGCATTCGAGCCCCGCGGCGTGGGCAAGATCCGCCGCGCGCGCGATGCGTTCCAGTTCGTGCGCCCGCGCCACGCCCCGGGCGTCGCAATAGGCGCCGGTATGCAGTTCGACCACCGGTACGCCGAGTGCCGCCGCGGCCTCGATCTGAGACCGGTCGGCTTCGATGAACAGCGAAGTCCGGATCCCGGCCGCATCGAGCCGTGAGACCAACGGCCGCAAGGTCGCCATCGCGCCTGCCGCATCGAGCCCGCCCTCCGTCGTCCGCTCGGCGCGGCGCTCGGGCACGATGCAGGCCGCATGGGGACGGTGGCGCAGCGCGATTTCCAGCATCTCCCCGGTTGCGGCCATCTCTAGGTTGAGCGGCAGGTCGGTGGCGCCGATCAGCCGCTCGATATCGGCATCGGTCATATGCCGCCTGTCTTCGCGCAAATGGGCGGTGATGCCGTCCGCACCGGCGGCGGCGGCCACCTGTGCGGCCTTGACGGTATCCGGATGACCGCCACCGCGGGCGTTCCGGACGGTCGCGACGTGGTCGATGTTCACCCCGAGCCTCAAGTGGCCCTGCATCGGATCTCCCCGCTTGCCGCCGCTTCCTCCGCGGAGTCAGTTCTGGCCCTGGGCGCGCTCGACCGAGGTTACGGCCGGGGTCGCGCGCAGGGCTGCGATGATATCGGTCAGATGGGCGGCATCGTCGACCTCGATGTCGAGCACCATCTCATAAAAGTCCCGCGTCGGGTTGGTGATCTTCAGATTGTTGATGTTGCCCAGATGCCTGGCGATCATCGTCGTCAGGCTGCCGAGCGTACCGCGCTCGTTGGAGACCACGATGGTGATCCGCCCGACATGGACATCCGCGGACAGGGCATCGGGGTCCCAGGCCACGTCGAGCCAGCGCTCGGGCGTGGCTTCGAAGCTCAACAGGCTCTCGCAATCGATGGTGTGGATCGACACGCCCTTGCCGGCGGTGAGGATGCCCACGATGCGATCGCCCGGCAGCGGGTGACAGCAATTGGCGTAGTGGACCGCAACCCCGGCGATCAGGCCCCGAATCGGCACCGGCACGGTGTCATCGGCGCCGGACCGGCTCTCCTTCGGCAGAAAGGGCACGACGTTGTCCGCGCCGTTGCGGCTCGCCACCCGGCGTCCGCGGCGGCTCCTGGGTCCGATCGCGGCCATGACCTCCGCGCCGCGCACCTCGCCGCAACCGATCAGCGCATGGAGGTCATCGACGGTCTTTGCGTCGAAATCGCCGGCCACCTTCTCAATCACCGCCCGGGACGGCTTGTAGCCGGCCTCGCCATAGCTCTTCTGCAGGATCGCCCTGCCCAGGCGGATGAATTCCGCACGTTGCGCGTTGCGGATGAAGCGGCGGATGCGCGCCCGCGCCCTGCCGGTCACCACCATGTCTTCCCAGGCCG
>CAYFYS010000212.1:0-4697 GCA_964347365.1 uncultured Rhodospirillaceae bacterium
GTTGCCCTGGCCGCGGTCGCGGCGCTGTTCTGGTGCCTGCAGCACCCGCGGGTCGGCAAGTCCAGGCGCGCCTATTCCGACAACGAGGACCTAGCCCTGATCTCGGGGATCGACCCGGATCGGGTGGTGCTCCTGACCTGGGCGATCACCGCTGCGCTGGCGACGATCGCCGGCACGCTCTACGGCCTGGACAAGAGCTTCCGGCCGTTCACCTATCTACAGCTCCTGTTGCCGATGTTCGCTGCGGCCATCGTCGGCGGCGTCGGCCAGCCCTTCGGTGCCATCGCCGGCGGGTTCCTGGTCGCCTTCTCGGAGGTGACGATCACCTACGCCTACAAGAAGTTTCTGCGCTATCTGCTGCCCGAGGACCTCCACCCCGACACGCTCGTCCAGTTTCTGTCCACCGACTACAAGTTCGCGGTTTCCTTCATCATCCTGGGGGTCGTCCTGCTCTGGCGGCCGACCGGCCTGTTCCGGGGCCGGGTGTTGTGAACGAGCGGGCACGTGCCGCCACCGGCTTCGCGGTCGTGGCCGTGCTTCTGCTCGCGGTCGGTTTCGGCCGATCCTGGTCGGTCAGCCTTGCGGTGCTCAATCTCTGTCTGATCTCGGCGGTGATGGCGCTGGGCGTTAACATCCAGTGGGGCTATGCCGGGTTGTTCAATGTCGGCGTGATGGCTTTTGCCGCGCTCGGCGGTCTGGCCGGGGTGGTGGTCTCACAGCCTCCGGTGACCGCGGCCATAGAGGCCGGCGGGACGGGTCTTCTGGCGGCGGCGGCCGCATCGTGCGTGACGATCGGCCTGGTCGTTGCGGTGTTTCGCCGATGGCCCGCCGGCCGCAAGCGGTCCCTGATCGCTGCGGCGGTGCTCGTTGCGGGGTTTCTTGCCGTGCGCCATTTCTTCGACCCCGCCGTCGCGGCGATCGAGGCGGTGAACCCCTCGGTGAGCGGCTATCTCGGCGGGCTGGGCCTGCCGATCGTCGTCTCCTGGGCGGTGGGCGGTGCCCTCGCGGCCGCCGTCGCCTGGGTGGTCGGCCGGATCGCGCTCGGCCTGCGCTCGGATTACTTCGCCATTGCCACGCTCGGCATCTCGGAGATCGTCATCGCGATCCTCAAGAACGAGGACTGGCTTGCGCGCGGCGTCAAGAACGTCACCGGGCTCGCCCGCCCGGTGCCCTACGAGCTCGACCTGCAGGAAAGCCCCTGGTTCGAGGACGCGGTGGCCTCGCTCAACAGCGGTGCGCTGTCCACCCTGGCCGATGCCGAGCGCGCCCAGGCGCTGCGCCAGTTCGTGATCGAGTCCTCGAGCGTCTTCGTCAAGCTGTGCTACGCCGGGCTGTTCGCCGCGGTACTGCTGGTCGTCCTGCTGCTCAGCGAACGCGCGCTGCGCTCGCCCTGGGGCCGGATGATGCGGGCGATCCGGGACAACGAGGAGGCGGCCGAAGCGTTCGGCAAGGATGTCGTGCGCCGCCACCGGCAGGTCTTCATCCTCGGCGCGGCCGTCGTCGGCATCGCCGGCGCGATGCTGACCACGCTCGATGGGCAGTTCACCCCCTCGGCCTACAACCCGCTGCGGTTCACCTTCCTGATCTGGGTGATGGTGATCGTCGGCGGGTCGGGGAACAATCTGGGGGCGGTGCTCGGCGGGTTCGTCATCTGGTTCGTGTGGATCGAGGCCGAACCCGCCGGTCTGTGGCTGGTCGAAGCGGCCACCTCGGCGATGGCGCCCGATGATCCGCTTCGCGTCTACCTGGTCTCGGCGGCGGCACATATGCGCCCGATCCTGATGGGGGTGATCCTGCTCCTGGTGATGCGTTTCAGCCCGCGCGGGATGATTCCTGAAACCGTCCGGCGCTGAGACCCCGCCCGGGAGACGGTGCAACGGATCCGGTCCCGACCGGCTACGGACGCCGGACGGCTATCTGCGCCCCGCATCGCGGGCTGCGATCATCGGGGCGATGGCCGCGCGGAAGGCCTCGCGCACCTCTGCGCTGTGGATGCGGGGATAGTCGTAGCGCACCGGCTCGCCCGGTGTGACCGCAAGCCGGACGAAGACCGGTCCCGGGGCGCTCAGAACCTCCGGCAGCATCGCGGTGAACCGGTTTATCCCGTCGAACGCGTAGACCCTGGCATAGCCCGCCGCCCGCGCCATCGCGGCGAAGTCCACCCGGCCGGCGCCCGGGATCGGATGGCTGCCATTGGCCTCATAGCAGCCGTTCTCGACGACGAAATGGACGAGGTTCGCCGGTGCCGCCTCGGCGACGGTCACCAGGCTGCCGAGATTCATCAGCAGGCTGCCGTCGCCGTCGAGCACGATGACCTTCTCGTCCGGCAGGCCGATCGCCAGCCCCAGCGCGTGCGAGGACGCCTGGCCCATCGCGCCGATGCCGAGGAAGTTGAGCGGGCTCGGATCGATTGCCAGCCACTCAAAAGCCGAGGTGTAGGTCGCCACCACGATCGCCTTGCCGCGCAGGGCGGCGATCTCGCGGAAGCACGCATCGCGGCGCATCATGGCGCGACCGGCCTGCCGATCAGCGCCGCCAGCGGCCGCGAAGTCCGGTAGGCGCGCACGATCGCCGGTGCCAGCAGCTCGACGCCGTCGGGGCCTTCGATCAGCAGCCGGTCGATCCCCATCGCATCGAGGATCGGCTCGACGATGCGCACGCCGTAGCGCGCCGAGGCGCTCGGCGGCCGGTCCGGTTCCTTCTCCAGCAGTCCGATCAACATGCACACCGGCTGGCCGTACTCGACCCCGATCGCGCGCACCGCGTTGATCGAATCGAAAAACCCCGTCTGCTGCATCAGCAGCACGCTGCGCAGCTTGCAGAACGCGAGCCCGGCGCAGATCGCAACCCCTTCGTCCTCCTTGCACAACCGGATCAGCCGCAGTCCGGGATCCCGCGACAGCGGCCACAGCAGCCCCGCACTGGTGGTGATGTCGGGAAGCGCGGCGACGTGGCCGACGCCCGCCGCCTTCAAGGCGGCAACGATGGTGCTCCCGCGCGGTCCCGATTCCGCGTCCATGCCCCGGTCATCCCCGGCCGTTTGGGCATCGAGGTTAGCACCGCCGGCGTGCCGGGGACAGGTGCCGCCGGATCGGCCTTCGCGGCGCGGACATGGACCGGTGCGCGGGGTTTGGCTAATCTCGGCCGCGACCGCCCAACCGACACGGAGAGGGGCATGACCGCGACGTTCGACCGCTCGGCCTTCGCCAACGTGTTCAAGCCCGTCGAGGATGCCGAATCCCTGCCGCCATGGTGTTACACCTCGCGCGCGTATTTCGACCTGGAGGCGGAGAACCTGTTCCCGCGGGTGTGGAACTTCTTCGGCCATGTCGATCAGGTCGCCGCGCCGGGCGACTTCCTGACGGTCGATTTTCTCGGCGCGCCGCTGATCATCGTGCGCGGCGCGGACGGTCGGATCCGCGCCTTCGCCAACAACTGCCGGCACCGCGGCACCCCGGTGGCCGAGGCACGCGGCAATTGCCGGGCCTTCACCTGCCCCTATCACGGCTGGGTCTACGAGCTCGACGGCAGGCTGCGCAGCGCTCCGGGGATGGAGAAGACCGCCGGCTTCGATCCGGCGGATAACGGGCTGCGCCCGCAGCGGCAGGAGGTGTTCGGCAGCTTCATGTTCATCAACTTCTCCGGCGATGCGGAGCCGCTGATCGACAATCTGGGCGACTTCCCCGCGCTGATGGGTTCCTATGATCTGGACAACCTCGCGCTGGTCCGCAAAGAGGTCCACGAGGTGGCGTGCAACTGGAAGGTCCACATCGAGAACGCGATGGAGGAATACCATCTGCCGATGGTCCACCGGGCGACGCTCAACCCCAAGGAGATGGAGCATTCCGCCGCGCCCACCTCCGAGAACTGGCTCGACATCCGCGAGCATCACGATGCGCATACCCGCTCGCTGCTGATCGAAGATCTGGCCCACGAACTGCCCCATATCGAGGGGCTGGAAGGGCGCGCGGCGCGCGGCACCAACTATGTCTGCCTCAACCCCTCGACCATGCTCGGCATGACCCTGGATTCGGTCTGGTATCTGGAGCTCCAGCCGCAAGGCCCCGACTGCACGCGCGTCATCCACGGCGCCTGCTTCCCGAAGAAGACCGTCGCCCGGGCCGATTTCGAGGACAAGGTCCGCTACTACTACAAGCGCTGGGATACCACGCTTGCCGAGGACAACGCGATCGCCGCGCGCCAGCAGAAGGGGCTGGAATCCCGCTTCGCCCAGCCGGGCCGGTTCTCCCATCTCGAGCCGCTGATCCCGCGGCTGGCCCAGTGGTGGGGCCGGCGCACCCTGCCGGCGGCGGCGGCGTCATGACCGGAGGCAGGATCCGCCTGCACATTGAAAACGATCGGTCCCTGGGCGAGGTCTTCGAGATTTCCGAGGACCGGCTGGCCGCCGCCTTCGCGCGGTTTCCCGACCTCGCCGCGCGCATCGACTGGACGATCGGCTACGACTGCCAGCGTTTCACGGAATCGGTCGCCGATGCCGATGCCCTGGTGTGCTGGAAGATCCCCCTTCAGGGATTGGCCGCGCGCGCGCCGCGGCTGCGCTGGATTCACATCACCGGCGCCGGCAACGAGTACTTCGCCCCCTTCGACTGGCTGCCCGCCCGGACCACGTTTACCAACAACCGCGGCGTCCACGGCGCACGCGCCGACGAATACGCCATCATGGCGGTTCTGATGCT
>CAYFYS010000213.1:0-4683 GCA_964347365.1 uncultured Rhodospirillaceae bacterium
CTTCCCGTCGCCGATGGACCCCGAACCCGGCGGGCTCCGATGACCCGGCAGGGCAGGTTGTCTTGACGGGGGAGGGGTGGACCTCCGGTCCGGGCATCGCCGGCCGCCGCCCGCGGGCGGGGATGCCGGCCGTGTACCCGATCACCCGTCGTGTTCGAGCCTGGGCGCGGGCGCGATCTCCACGACGACGTTGAGATCGCCCGGCGGTCCGCCACCCATGCCCGGCAGACCGAGCCCCGGAAAAGTGATCGTCCTGCCGGTCTCGGTGCCGGGAGCGATCGCGATCTCGACCTGCGCGCCGGTGATCAGGTCGATCACCCGCGTCGTGCCGGCCTCGGCATCCTCGATCGAAATCTCGATCGTTTCGGCCAGGTCCTCGCCCGGCAGCATCATCGACGTGCTCGCCGCGCCGAATACCCGGCCGCGCCGGTTGCCCGCGATGTCGCCGAACAGGTCGATCGGTCGCTCGCCGGTCTTGTCGCCGCAGGGGTGGACGAAATCCCGGTCCCAGGGATGCCCGGCGGCGCCCTCGGCGCGGCCGCGCCGCCAGCCGGCGGAATCGTGCTCGGCCCGGCGCTCCGGATCGCTCAACAGCTCGTAGGCGGCGGTGACCGTCTTGAAGCGCTCCGCCGCTTCCGCATCGCCGGGATTGGCGTCGGGGTGCAGCTTTTTGGCGAGGGCGCGGAAGGCCTGTTTGATCTCCTCCTCCGCGGCGCCGCGGGAGATGCCCAGGATCTCGTAAGGATCGGCCATGACGGCGCCAGTCTACGCCGGCAGCCTCCGGTTGCGTACCCCGTGGGCGGCGATTAGCCTGAACCCGACGGGGGGCAGGACCATGATCGAAGCAGCCGACATCCTGATCGAGAACGGCACCATCCTCACGCTCGATGACGAACGACGGATCCTGACCGACGGCGCCATAGCGATTCGCGGCGATCGGATCCTCGCCGTCGACAAGACGGCGCGGCTGCGCAAGGCCTATCGCGGGACGAAGGTCATCGATGCTTCGCTCAAGCTGATCATGCCCGGGCTGATCGACGGCCATGCCCATCTGATCGAGCTCGCCCGCGGGCTGATCCCCGACACGCTGCGGACCAGCGACTGGCTCAAATACTGGTGCTATCCCTACCTCGCCGCGATCACGGAGGAAGACGAATACTGGTACGCCAAATGCCTGATGGCCGAGATGATCCGCTCGGGCACGACGTGTTTCGTCGAACCGGGCTGCAAGTACCTGCCGACGACCCTGCGGGCGGTCGAGGAGACCGGAATGCGGGCGACCACGGGAAGCTGGGTGTGGGATCATGGCGGGCCGGACGGCCAAAAGTGCCCGGACTATTTCCTACCGATGACGCTGGACGAGGCGCTCCGGCTGACCGACGACAACATCAGGACCTATGACCGTTCGGCCGACGGCCGTATCCGGGTCTATGCGACGATCGAAGGCGTCGGCACCTGTTCGGACGCGCTGACGATCGGGGCGAAGGAGATCGCCGCCCGATACGGCTCGTTCGCGCTGATGCACAAGGCATCCTCGGTCGAGGAGGTCGACAGCGAGGTCAGGGCGACCGGCCACCGCCCGGTCGAGCACATGTACGAGATCGGCGCACTCGGCGCCAATGTCTACCTCAACCACATGACGGCGGTGGAATCCTTCGAGGTCGACATGCTGGCCGAGACCGACACCAAGGTCTGCCAGAATCCGCCGGCGGCGCTCAAGCTCGCCAAGGGCACCACCCGAATGGGTAAGTTCCTGGAGATGCGCAAGAAGGGCGTCACGGTCGCGCTGGGCTGCGACGGCGTGAATTCCGCCGATCATAAGGACATGTTCCAGGCGATGTTCCTCGCCGCGACCCTGCCCAAGGATGCGCGCCTGGACCCCGAGGCGATCACCGCCGAGGAGGTCGTCGAGATGGCCACGCTGGAGGGCGCCCGGGCGACCGGCTGGCAGGACGAGCTGGGCGCGTTGAAACCCGGCATGAAGGCCGACATGATCCTTATCGACATCGACCGTCCCGAATGGGTGCCGAGCTACAACCTCGTCTACAGCCTCGTTTATTCCGCCAGCGGCGACTGCGTCGATACGGTGATCGTGGACGGAAACATCCTGATGGAGAACCGCGAGCTGGCCACCATCGACCTCGCCGAGGTCCACGCCAATTGCCGCGAACGTGCGCCCAGGCTCATCGAGCGGGCCAATGTCAGTCCGATCTCGCGCTGGCCGGTGGTTTAGGCGCCGTGAAGGGCGCTCTGCTTCTGGTCGGCAGCCTGCCCGCGCAAACTGCCGAAGAGGCGTTACGCAGCTTCGGCGCCGCGCTGGGAAACCGTCTGGCCGCGCTCCCCGACGGAGAGGTCGGGCCGCGCGCGCACTGGATCAGCAGACTGCATTACCAGGTGCTTGCGCTCCACCCCGACATCGAGATTCTCCGCCAGCCGGCGCTGGAGGACGGGGTCGAACGTCTCAACCCGCGCAATGCCGGCGACAGCTGGCTGTTCAAGGTCCGGCAAGGCGTCGCGGCGATCCGCTTCGGGCATCCGGGGTGGCGGCTGGGCTATGCCCGCGATGCGATAAACAGCTATTTCGTCTTCAGGACCCTGCGCGATGCGGGCACGCTCGCGCCCCATCTGCGTTTCCAGATCGCGCTGCCCTCGGTCAACAGCGCGGTGCCGCCGCGGATCTTCCGTGATCCGGACGACGTGGCGATCGTCCGGGCGGGCCTGGAGGTCGCGATGGCCGAGGAGATCGCCACCATCGTCGAGCGCATCCCTGCCGAGGATCTCGCGATCCAATGGGACTGCACGACCGAGATGCAGGACGCCTATTCGGGGGACGAGGACGCGATTGCGCGCAACCTGGCTGCGCTCGCCCGGCTGAGCCCGCTGCTCCCGGAACGGGCGGGGCTGGGCTATCATCTCTGCTTCGGCACGCTGGGCGGTTGGCCACGCTTTGAGCCCGATCACCTGGCCGGTGCGGTGCGGACGGCCAACGCGCTTGTCGCCGGTTCCGGCCGTCGGGTCGACTGGCTGCATGTCCCGACGCTCGACCGGACCGAGGATGGCTACTACGCCGCGCTTGCCGGGCTCGAACCCCGTGGCGCGCGGGTCTATCTCGGGCTGATCCACAACATGGCGCGCTTCCCCGAACGGCTGGCCGCAGCGCGCAAGGCGCTGCCCGATTTCGGCCTAGCCGCCTATTGCGGGCTGGGCCGCGAGCCGCTTTCGGCATCGGACCGGGTGCTCGCTGACCATCTTCGGGCCGCCGCGGACGCCTGAGCCCTGCCGATGATCCCTGTCTGGTTGCGCTTTTCGATCGGCGCGGCCGCGACGCTGTTCCTCGGAATGGGGATCGGCCGGTTCTCCTACACGCCGATGGTACCGGCCTTGGTGCGCAGCGGTGCGCTCAGCGCGGCAGAGGCGGGCTATGTCGGGGCCGGCAACCTGTTCGGCTTTCTCGTCGGCGCCCTGATTGCGCTGCGCCTGAGCCGCCGGCTGGGTGAGGCCGCGACACTGCGGCTCATGCTGGCGGTCGCGCTCGCCTGCCTGGTGGCCAGCATCGCACCCTGGGGCTTTCTGTGGCTTGCCTTCTGGCGTTTCCTGGTCGGCGTCGCGGTCTCGGTAATGATGATCCACTGCCTGGCGGTAGTCACCCGCCACGCTCCGATCGGCCATCTGGGGGCGGCGGCCGGCGTCATGTTTACCGGCGTCGGCGTTGCCATCTTCCTGACCGGCATCGTGGTTCCGCCGATGCTTGATGTCGGCCTCGCCGTGACCTGGGCAGGTCTTGCCGCGATCGGTGCGGCAGGCGCGGCGATCGCCTTATGGGGATGGCGCCCGCTCGACGGCAGCAGCGCCACCGACCGGGCCGGTCCCGGCGCGTTGGCGCCGCTGCGCTGGTCCTGGACCATCGCAGCGCTCATCGCCGCGCGCACGGCCTTCACTCTGGGGCTCATCCCCCATGTGCTCTTCTGGGTCGATTATCTGGTTCGCGGACTCGCCCACGGCAAGGAGTTCGGCGGGCTGCTATGGACCTTGTTCGGGTTGGGCGCGATTTCGGGGACTTATCTGTGGGGCCGGCTCGCCGATTGGATCGGCTTTCGCACCGGGCTGATGTTATGCTTCGCCGCACTCGCCGTCGGGGTTGCGCTGCCGGTGCTGGAGACCGCAATCTGGGCGCTGGTCGCCTCCTCGCTGGTCGTCGGCGCTCAGCCCGGATTGACCGCGATCATGGGTGGGCGTACCCACCAGCTCGTCGGCCCGGTGCACATGGCCGCGGTCTCGCGCTGGATGGCGCTGATCGCCGGCATCGCCCAGGCGGTCGGCGGTTATGCCTATGTCGCCCTGTTTGCAGCGGTGGAAAGCTACACCCCGATCTTTCTGATCGGCGGGGCGGCGATGATGTCCGGTGGCGCGATTTCCTGGCTGCTGGCCGACCGGGCGGTCACAGCGGGTGTTCGGCCAGAAACGCGAGCACCGCGCGGTTGAAGTCCTCGGGGATCTCCCACAGGAAGCCGTGGCCGCCCCCATCCAGCACCTGGAGCCTGGAATCGGCGATGCCGGCCAACAGGCGTTCGGCATCGGAGATCGGGTTCAGCCATTCCTGATCGCCCATGAGGACCAGCACCGGCGCGGCGATCCGCATCAGGATAGCCGTGGGCTCGTGCAGTTCGATAGCCTGCAACTGCC
>CAYFYS010000214.1:0-4665 GCA_964347365.1 uncultured Rhodospirillaceae bacterium
CAGGGATGGGCCTCATCGAGCGGCAGGTAGTCCGGCGGCCACATTCTGGGCGCGTAGAGGAAGCCGTAGGCCGCCACCGAGGAGGCCATCACCACGCGCCGCACCCCCATGTCCGTAGCCGCCTTCAGAACGTTGTAGCTGGCGGTGATGTTGCTGGCGAACACTTCACTGTGCGAGGCCATGTCCGGGGCCTGATAGGCCGCAAGGTGGATTACCGCATCCGCACCCCGAAGGGCTTCGTAGAGATCGCCCGAGCGCGTCAGATCGCAGATCCAGGATTCGCAGAGCCGCTCGCGCGGCGCGGCGCGATCGAGGCTCAGCGGCGCGTGGCCGGACGCGATGAGCGCCGCAATGACGTGCGTGCCGAGCCTGCCGCTGCCGCCGGTTACGACGACCCTTTTCCGGTTCATCGGCAGATGCTCCAGACCCGCGCCCCGATCCGGGTGATTCAAGCCCGCCGCGCCGATCGAAACAAGCCGGTTGAAGCCCGTTGGCGATGTCGTTATAAGGCCGCGCTCGTCTGGCTCAGGGTCGGTAAGCAGGATATGGCCGTTCAACGAACTCTCTCGATCATCAAGCCCGATGCGACCCGGCGCAACCTGACCGGTCAGATCAACGCGCGCCTGGAGTCGGCTGGCCTGCGGATCGTCGCGCAGCGCCGCCTGCGGCTGGGCCGGGAACAGGCCGAACGTTTCTATGCCGTTCATGCCGGCCGAGCGTTCTTCGGCGATCTGTGTGCCTTCATGTCTTCGGGTCCGGTGGTGGTCCAGGTGCTCGAAGGCGAGGATGCGGTGGCCAGGAACCGGGAGGTGATGGGGGCAACCAACCCGGCCAATGCCGCCGCGGGGACGATCCGCCGAGAGTTCGGCGAATCGGTCGAAGCGAACTCCGTCCACGGCTCCGATTCGACGAACAACGCGGCCACCGAAATCGGCTTCTTTTTCTGCGAACTCGATATCGTGGGCTGAGGCGTCCCGGCAAGGCGCCGGTGGCCGCGCCGGCGCTCAGCATCACAAACCCGGGCCGGCAGGTACGAACAGCGTCTGGCCGACCGCCACCTTTCCTGCGATCACCACCCGTTCCCGGTGCACGGCCAGGCGTCCCTCGGCGATCAGGCGGACGGCCAGCGGGTAGCATCGGTGCTCCGATTCCAGCACGCGGGCCGCAAGCCGCCCGGCATCGTCATCGGGCAGAACCGCCACGGCGGCCTGGGCGATGATCGGCCCGGCGTCCATCGCCGGGCGCACGAAATGGACCGTGCAGCCGGTGATCCGCACGCCGTCGGCCAGCACGCGGGCATGGGTGTCCAGGCCCTTGTAGGCCGGCAGCAGCGACGGGTGGACGTTGATCAGACGGTCGTGCCAGCGCCCGACGAACCAGGCGGTCAGAAGGCGCATGAAACCGGCCAGACATACGAGCCCGCAGCGCGCTGCCGTGACCGCCTCGTCGAGCGCGCGCTCGAAGGATTGCCGGTCGGAAAAGCCACGATGGTCGACCACCCGGGTTGGGATACCCGCCCTTTGCGCGCGCGCCAGCCCTGCCGCGTCGGCCCGGTTGGAGATCACCAGGCCGATTTCGGCGGGATAGTCCGGCTGCGCGCAGGCATCGATCAGGGACTGCAGGTTCGTCCCGCGTCCGGAGATCAGCACCGCGAGCCTCAGCGGTGCCATGCCGCGCCGTTGCCGCGCAGCACGACCGCGGGCAGGTCCGGCGCGCGCGCAATCACGGTGCCGATATTCCAGACGCGCTCGCCCGCGGATTCCAGAACGCCCTGCGCCTCGGCGGACCGGTCGGCGTCAGCGATCACCGCCATTCCGATCCCGCAGTTGAACGTGCGGGCAAGCTCGGCCGGAGGCAGCGCCCCGGCCTCGGCGAGCCAGGAAAAGACGCCCGGCAGGGGCCAGGCGGCCGGGTCGATCTCCACGGCGAGCCCTGCCGGCAGCACGCGCGCGATGTTGTCGATGAGCCCGCCGCCGGTGATGTGGGCCAGGCCGCGCACCAGACCGGCCCGGTGGGCGGCCAGCGCCGCCCGAACATAGATCCGGGTCGGCGTCAGCAGTTCTTCGGCGAGGCTCGTCCCGGAAAACGGCGCTGCATCTCCGTAGGCGAGGCCGCGCTCGGCCAGGATGCGGCGGACCAGCGCGAACCCGTTCGCGTGTACGCCGCTCGAGGCGAGGCCGAGAACAGTGCAGCCTTCGGTGACACGTGCGCCGGTGAGCAGCCCACCGCGCTCGACCGCGCCCACGGCGAAGCCGGCCAGGTCGTAGTCGCCGGCGCCGTAAAGGCCGGGCATCTCGGCCGTCTCGCCGCCGATCAGCGCGCATCCGGCGTCTGCGCAACCGTCCGCGACGCCCGCCAGCACATCTTCCGCGACATGGCGCTCGATCCGACCCGATGCATAATAGTCGAGGAAAAACAACGGCTCTGCGCCGTGGACCACGATGTCGTTCACGCACATCGCCACCAGGTCGATGCCGATCGCGCGGTGCCGGCCGGTGTCTATGGCGATCTTGAGCTTGGTGCCGACGCCGTCGGTCGCAGCCACCAGGACCGGGTCGTCGAAGCCCGCCGCCCGCAGGTCAAACAGCCCGCCGAACCCGCCGATCTCGCCCGTCGCGCCGGGCCGGGCAGTCGCACGGGCCATCGGCCGGATCGCATCCACCAGGGCCGCGGCGGCGTCCATGTCGACGCCGGCCTGCTTGTATCGGGAACGGTTAATGTCTGCCCCGCATTGCCGATATGGTAGTATGGCCGCGACCGCCCGCCGTCGGTGCGCTCCCCGGGCGCGGCGAGGATAGTTGAACGGCGGCGGTTTTCAATCGCCGGCATTGCGTGGTCCCATGGCGGTTCGGAGAACCGGAACGATGACATTCTTCCGCGCGGCGGCGCGCGCGGGCGGTCTTGCCGCGGCGCTGTTCGCCGCTGCCGGAGTGGCGGGGCCGGCGGCGGCCGATGATTCGGTCTTTCGGATTGCCGGGGTGGCCGTCGATGCCACCGCCGAGACCGTGAACGCCGCGCGCGAGATCGCCATCGCCCGGGGCCACGCGCTTGCATTCCGCCGTCTGGTCGCGCGCATCGTTCGGACCGCCGATGCGCAGCGCGTCCCCGGCCTGAGCCATGCCGAGGTGGCGCCGATGGTCCGCAGCTTCGAAGTTGCCGACGAAAAGACGTCCACGGTGCGCTATCTCGCCCGGCTGAGCTTTCAGTTCGATCGCGGTTCGGTGCGCCGGTTCCTGCGAGCGAACGGCACCCCGTTCGCCGAAACCAGAGGCCGGCCCACGCTGGTCCTGCCGGTGCTGCGCAGCGCTGGCACCTACCTGTTGTGGGACGAACCCAATCCCTGGCGCGAAGCCTGGTCGAAGCTTCCTGATACGGGCGATCTGGTGCCGTTGATCACGCCCCGGGGCGACTTGATGGACGTCCGGGACATCGGCGCCGCGCAGGCGGTCAGCGGGAAGCCGAGCCGGCTGCAGGCGATCGCTACGCGCTACGCCGCCGCCGAGGTCGCGGTTGCCGTCGCGGTCCTGTCCCGCGGTATCGACGGACGCGCGTCGGTCCAGGTGACGGTAAACCGGTACGGCGAGGATTCGCACGACCCGACAATCATCGGAAGCTATCGGGCGGCGGCTGCGGAAACGGTCGACGAGCTTGTCCAGTCCGCTGCGCGGCAAACCGCGCACGGACTCCAGGAAGCGTGGAAGGCGCGCCACCTGCTGCGCTTCGATCAGGAAAACCAGATCCAGGCAGCGGTTCCCATCGCCGGGCTTGCGCGATGGGTGCGGGTCTCCCGCGCGCTGACGGAGATTCCTTCCATCGAGGAGAGCCGGGTGCTTTCGCTGTCGCGCAGCCGGGCACGCATCCGGCTACGCTATTACGGCGAGCCGCCTCAGCTCGCCCGCGCGTTGGCGCGCAAGGACCTTCGCCTGTCCCGGGAAGGCGGGGGCTGGGTGCTTCGCCCGGTGCGCCGGGACCCGGACGACGACACGCCTGCCCTGCCCGGGGGCGTTCCCGCGAACAACCACGAGGCCGAAGAGGCCAGGTCGGAATGAACATTCCCATCACGATCACCCTGGCGCGGCTGCTGGCCGTTCCGCTGATCGTGTATCTGATCTTCGAACACGAATACGGCTGGGCGTTCATCGCCTTCGCACTCGCCGGCGCATCCGATGCCGTCGACGGAACGATCGCCAGACTGCTCCGTCAGCGTTCGCGGGTCGGACGCATCCTCGATCCGCTTGCCGACAAGACCCTGATCGTCAGCGTCTACATCGTGCTCGGCCTGCAGGGTGCGATCGCCATCCCGGTGGTTGTCGTCGTGGTGTTGCGCGACTTCCTGATCGTCTGCGGGGTCGGGCTGATGGCGTTGCGCAATGCGCCGTTCCCCGACCGGGCGGCCCAGCTCAGCCGGATCAACACCGGTGTACAGGTTCTGTTCGTGATCCTCGTGCTGGCCGATCTGGCGGTTGCGCTGGATCTGCCCGACCTGATCGAAGCGCTGGGCTACGTCGTCATCGCCTCCACGGCCGCCTCTGGAAGCTGGTACCTGATCTGGTGCTGGCGCCGGCTGGAGCGGCTGGAACGGGCTCAGTGAGCGCCGGCCGCAGGCTCGCACTCTGGCTCGGCGGGTTGCTGGCGTTGCGGATCCTCGTCTACCGCCTGCGCACG
>CAYFYS010000215.1:0-4662 GCA_964347365.1 uncultured Rhodospirillaceae bacterium
GCATGGTGGAATCCTCGAAATCGGGATCAGCGGTCTTCGGCCCGTGGCCGCGGTGGCGGTGATCGAGGATCACGGAGTCCTCGCGCGGGTTGGCGCGGTAAGCCATCGACCACCACACCGCATCGGCGTTCTCGGGATCGATATCCTCCGAGACTGCGACGACGTATTTCCCGCAGGCCGACTGCAGGCTGGACGCGCCGTAGAGCGCGCGCCAGATCTCGGTTCTTGGCACGCCGTGCGCGAACTGCAGGAAAATCACGCGCCGGATGTTGGTCAACGGCTCATGCATGACCACGCGCCTGATGCCGTTGATCCCGAGACGGGTCTGGAGATGGGCGAGGAACAGCGGCTCGTAGGCGATGCGCTTGATGACCGAGGATTCGCTTGGCGTGACCTGGCTGATGATCGAGCTGAAGACGGCGTCCCGGCGGCGGGTGATCGCGCTCACCTCCATGATCATGTTGTAGTCCTGAAGCGCGACGTGGCCGTGGCTTTCGCCGAACGGCGCCTCGGGCTCGAGGAGATCGGTGTCGATCGAGCCCTCGATGACGATTTCGGACTCCGCCGGCACGCTCAGATCGACCGTCCGGCAGCGAACCACCCGGATCGGTGCCTCGACGATGCCGCCGGCGACCGCGACCTCGTCCAGGCCCATGCGCAGCTTCTGCGGCGCGCAGTAGGCGACCGCCGGCGGCGGGCCGAGGACGATGGCGCACGGCATGTTGCGGCCGCGCGCGCGGTATTCCAGCCAGTGGCGATAGCCTTCCGCCCCGCCGGAGCGCGTGGCCATGCGGACCGCGAGCCGATCGGGTGCCTTCAGACCCGCGCGATAGGTGCCCACGTTCTGTACCCCTGACACGGGGTTCCTGGTCACGCACGCGGTGGCGGTAAGATACGGCGCACAGTCGAAGCCGGGTGTGGAGATCGGCACGGGCAGAGCGTCGAGCCCCCGGCCCGCACCCCGGAGCGCCGCGCCCTGGATCACCACCTCCTGGCAGGGCGCGTCCACCACCTCGACGGGCGCGATCGGATTGGCGATCGCCTCGCCCCACTTTTCGCCGATGCGCGCAAGCGGCACACCCATGCCGATGCGGTAGATTTCGGCGCTGGCCGCCAGCGCGCCGATGGCCACCGGCATGTCGTAGCGCCGCCCCCTGGCGTCGGTCACATTGGCGAACAGGAACGCCCGGCGCTCGGCCTCCGCAAGCCCGCCGCGGAACTGCCAGCGCACCAGCGGGTGCATCTCGGTGTCCTTGTCGATTGGCCGGTCGATGCGGAACAGCAGCCCTTTCCGCTCCAGGGCGGCCAAATGCGCCCGGAAATCGGGATAGGGCGGCACGGCGCCTCTTCCCGGATGGTGTGCCCGTGCCCGGCCGCTACCACATGGCCGAGCCGCCATCGACGACCACGGTCTGGCCGGTGACGAAATCGCTGTCGGCCGAGGCCAGATAAATGCACGCGCCGAGGAGATCGTCCGGTGTTTCCGCGCGCTTGAGGGCGCGCGAGGCGGCCGTTGCTTCGGGACCGCCACCCATCCAGTTCGTGCGTTTCAAGACGTTCTCGCTCATCGTCGAGCCGGGTGCGATGGCGTTGACGCAGATATTGTCGCCACCGACCTCGCGGGCGAGCGAGCGCGTGATCCCGAGTACGGCAGCCTTGGACGCATCGTAGTGTAGGAAGAACGGCGCTCCCTTGAAGATCCGCCCGGTGCAGATCGAGACGATCTTGCCGTACGCCTGCCGGCGCATCGCGGGCACGGCGGCCTTGCAGCACAGCCAGACGCCCTTGACATTGACCGCCATCAGCCTGTCCCACTCCGCGACCGGGATGTCGGTGAAGGGCTTGCGCTCCACGGCGGTGAAGATGGCGGCGTTGTTAACGATGATGTCGAGCTTGCCGAAGGCTCCCACCGTCGCAGCGACCATCGCCTCGCAGGCCGCCTCATCGGAAACGTCGGTCGGCACGTCGATCGCCTGGCCGCCGGCCGCCGCGATCTCGTCCACCACCGCGGCGCCGGAATCCTGGTCGGCGACGGCGACGTGTGCGCCCTCGGCGGCCATCGCCCGGGCAAAAGCGGCGCCAATTCCCTGGGCCGCGCCGGTGATTATCGCGACGCGTCCGTCAAGCCGTCCCATGTCAGGTCTCCCTCCTCGCTGTCTGTACCGCTCGCGCCCGGATTGCCTTCGTTCAGCGTGCGTATCTCGGTGTTCATCGCCACGTCGCCGCGTCGGCGCTGGGCGATGATCTCGCCGGTCTGCCAGTACTCGCTGCGCACCGCCCGGCGCGCCATGATTTCGAGATCCTGGTTCCACTCGCCCAGATCATAGCCGAACCAGGGTCTTTCCGGCGTCAGCTTCGGCAAGCCCAGCTCGTGCCAGATCTCGGCGGCGGCCTCCATGTACTGGCGCTTGGGAAGAGAGATCGGCGGGAAGCTCTCCTTGAGCGTGGCATCGACCAGGACCGCGCCGTCCTCGCTGTCGATCAGGCTGCGTGGGCCGTGGCCTTCGTCCTTGTGGCGGAGGATCTCGACGTCGCGATGGGGCTTGCAGCGGTAGGACATCGCCCAGAACACGGCATCGGTATCGTCGGGGTCGATGTCCTCGTTGATCGCGATGATCCATTTGCCTTCCGCCCGACGCAGCGAGGCGACGCCGTAGAGCGCGCGCCAGATCTCGGTGCGCGGCACGTCCCGGGCGAACTGGACGACGATCAGCTTGTGCAGCGATGTCAGCGGCTCGTGGGTCGCGACATGGACGACACCCTTGATCCCAAGATGATCGCGCAGATGCTCGAGCTGGGCGGCCTCGTAGGCTGGCCGCTTGATGGCGCTGGACTCCGAAGGTGTGACCTGGCTCACCCACGAGGTGATGATCGCATCGGTCCTTCTGGTGATCGCGGTGACGTCGACATAGCCGTTGTATTCCTGCAGATTGACGTGGCCGTGGCTCTCGCCGAACGGCGCCTCGGGCTCGAGAAGATCGGTCGGCACATAGCCCTCGATCACGACCTCGGCCTCCGCCGGCACGAGCAACGGCACGGTCCTGGCCGCCACGACGTTGAGCGGCCTGCCGACGAGACCGCCGGAGACCGCAAGCTCGTCGCGCGTTTCGGGCATCTTCTGGACCGCGGTGAAAGAAACGATCGGCGGACAGCCGAGCACGATCGCAACCGGCATTGGCGCTTGGCGCTTTTTCCATTGCTCCCAATGGATGTAGCCGCCGGTGCGAAGCTCGATCGAGGGGTTCATGCCGATCCGGTCCGGCGCCTTCACCATGCCGCGGTAGTTGCCCATGTTCTGGACGCCGGTGTCCGGATCCTTGGTGATGAAGTGCGATGAGGTGGTGTAGGGCGCGTTGTCCCAGCCGGGCGAGGAGATCGGCACCGGTAGCGCATCCAGCCCGTTGCCGTTCAGCAGGGCGGCACCCCGGTGCACGATCTGCTGGCATGGCGCCCTGGTGACCACGTTGGGAACGATCGGGTTGTTGAGGGCGCGGATCCAGTTCTCCTTGATCTCGTCGAGCGGCACGCCCATGCCGACCTGATAGACCGCCGCGTTGGCGGCAAGGCCGCAGACGAGCACCGGAATGTCGAAGTCGCGACCTTTGGAATCGGTGACGTTGGTGAACAGAAACGCCTTGCGGTCCTCGGCCCGGATGCCGCCACGGAACTGCCAGCGGACCAGCGGATGCATCTCGGTGTCCTTGTTGATCCGCCGGTCGACCTGGATGAGAAGACCGGCCTCGCGCAGAGCGGCGATGTGTTCGTGCAGGTCGCGGTAGCCCCGTTCGGGCATCGACATCGCATCAGCCTCCTTTCCCGTCGGTGGTCTGCAACCACGCCCCGAACGGTCCGATTTCGCGGTGCCGGCAATCTAGGGGCCGCTTCTGGCCCTCGCAACTGCGGCTGGTGGCGACACCGCCGGCGGCAGGACGACAGCGCGCCGGGGTGCTGGGCGCATGCGCCCATGCGCCTGCAAGCTCAGCCGCACCCCGTTGCCGCTGCGCGCGCCGCCGCGCCGCCGCCTGTTCGGGGCGTGTCATCAACCCATCCTCGTGAGTGGTTCGGTGATCCCGCGCGGCGCGGCTGTCCACTTGTCCACCGGATGTTTCACGTGAAACATTGGACAGGCCTCCGGCCGGTCGCCTCGAAGCGGCTCACGCAGCCTGCCGGTTCGGGGTCTCGCCGGGCGCGCCGGGCCGGCGTTGATTCGCTGCAGCGGTGTCGCTATGATGACGGTTCTGACGGGATGAACGCCTCCGACCCGAGGTGAGGCTGTGGCCTTGCCCGGCGGAGCCGAAGCGTGTCGGTCTGTGGACCGGCCGGCCATGAGTAGCGCTTCGACCGCCCGGCTGGCCGTCCTGAAAGACGCGGATGCGAGCCCTCGGAAAGCGATCCTTTCCCTGGCCGCACCCGATCGGAACGAAAACGGAAGAGGTGCGACAGATCCGCGGTGACCGCGATCGCGAGGATTTGTCGCCGATGGGAGGACAATGAGCGTTGCGACTTCGACGAAGCAGGACTTCGGCGACGATCCGCTGACGGTCCGCGACACCGAACACTATCAGAGGGAATATGTTCAAGCCTTCGTGAACAAATGGGACGATCTGATCGACTGGGAGGCGCGGGGGAGGAGCGAGGGGCGGTTCTTCGTCGATGTTCTGA
>CAYFYS010000216.1:0-4659 GCA_964347365.1 uncultured Rhodospirillaceae bacterium
CTCGCCTTCGATTCCTTCGAGTGGACCTACAACCCGTCCGCCCAGTTCCACACCACGCGCGATTCGCGGGCCAACAACTTCGCCTGCGATGCGGAGAAGATCAGCTACTTCACGCCGCGCGTCTCGGGGGTCAAGCTCGGGGTCAGCTACACGCCGAACAACCGGGAGCAGGGCAACGGCGATGGCACCGGCGATGGAAACGGTGCGGCGGGCATGCCCAATGCCGATACCACCTATCACGACGGCTTCGCCGTGGGCGTCAACTGGACCGGCGGCTTCGATGCGATCTCGCTCGGCATCGCCGGCGGCTACGTCAGAATGGAGGCGCCGAACCAGCCGGTCAACGGGGTCACGCTCAATGATCCGGTGCTCTGGACGGCCGGTATGCGGATCGATTCCGGGCCGGTCCGGGTCGCTGGCGGCTTCAAGAAGATCTCCAAGGGCTCCCTGCGGCCGCAGGGCACCATCTACGACGTCGGCGCCCGCTACTCGATGGGGCCGAACCGGTTCAGCCTGACCTTCTCCCAGGGCAAGATAAACGATGGTACGGCCGCTGACGGGGACGAATCGCAGGCCGCGAACCTGGGTTTCGCCCGGACCATCGGCCCCGGCACGCGCTGGCATGCCAACCTGATCCGCAACCGCGCCGAGCTCAGCGGAAACGCCGACAGCGCCTGGGCGTTCGCTACCGGCTTCCGGATCAACTTCTGATCTGACCGCCGACCAACGGCCAACCGAAGGGCGGCGCAAGCCGCCCTTCTCTTTTGGGGCGCCGGTGGAGTGCCGGGCTCCGGACCGCGTATGCGCAAAGTCGTTGCGGGTGCGTACCACCTGCGGTTCGGGCTCCCCGAATTGCGGGATCCTGCCGGTTCGGGGTCTCGCCGGGCGCGCCGGTGGCCCGGTAGCGCGCCAGGCGGCGCGGGCCGTGGAAGACGGCGGGCGTGCCGTCCGGATATGCGTGCACCGACGCGCCGGGTCCCGGCCCGGGCGGCGACCGTACAAACCCTCCGCCCCGTCCGAGGCATCCAGACCCGCCATGGCATGGAAGCCTTCCAGGACCGGACAGATCATCTGCTGCATCCACCGGACATATTCCGGGTACCGCCCCCAACTCGACTTTCGGCGGACAGGGAAGTACCGTGCTTCTCACGTATCTGCGCGGTGATTGAACGTTCACCGACAATGTCACCTGCAGCGTGCGCGTTCTCTCACATCCGGCACGGGTGTTGATCCGGGACTCTGGGGTTCCTGCATTTCATGCAACTGGCGAGGTGATGTGAGGATGGCAACGTCTCTATTCATCGCAACGGGGAACGGCGTTTTTCTTTCGGAGCCGAATGGCAGCGGCCATGAGGTCCGGCCGGCGGGGCTGGGAGGCAAGGGCATGGTGCGCTGGATCCTGGCCGATCCGTCTCGCCCCGGGCGGGTGTGGGCGGCGACGGAGCGCACCGGCGTCTGGCGGACCGACGACGGCGGGAGGAGCTGGACGGAAAAGAACGAGGGGCTGGTCTACAAGCACACCCTGTCGCTCGCCCTTCATCCGGTGTCCGGCGCGCTCTATGCCGGAACGGAGCCCGCCTGCATTTTCCGATCGACCGACGGCGGAGACAGTTGGGTCGAGCTGGAGGCCCTCCGCCGTCTGCGGACGCGCCGGGACTGGACCTTCCCGGGGCCGCCTCATGTTGCCCATGTGCGCGGCATCGGGCTGTCGCCATGCGACCCCGACGTCATCTTCGGCGCGGTCGAGGAGGGCTGGGTGGTGCGTTCGCGCGACGGCGGTGAAACCTGGGTCAACATCAAGGACGGAACCGAGTTCGATTCGCACACGGTGACGGTCCTTCCCGACGGATCGGGAACCGTGATCGCGGCGTCGGGCAAAGGCTTGTACCGAAGCACCGACGGGGGCGAGACCTTCACGCAATCCGATGCCGGGATTTCCCATCCCTACCTGATAAACGTCGCGGTTCATCCGCAACGGCCACGGGTGCTGTTCACCGCCGGCGCGGAGGTGTCGCCGCCCGGCTGGCGGCGACCGGAAGGCGCCAGGGCGGGGCTCTACCGGAGCGAGAACGGCGGCGAGAGCTGGACCCGCCTGAGCGGCGGGCTGCCCGAGCGTATCGGGCCCGCACCGCGTGCGATCTCGGTCGATCCGGCGGACGCCGAAACCGTGTTCGTGGGCTTCGACGACGGCCAGATATGGGCCACCCGGAACGGCGGGGAGACGTTCCGCCGCATTGCTGCGGGATTGCCGCCCGTGCTCGGGATCGCACCGGTCCCGGCCTGAACGCGGCATGGCCGGCCGGGAAAGGCGGGACAGCTTCGACAGCATCGCCATTTTCGTTCGCGTGGCGCAATGCGCGAGCTTCACGGAGGCGGCGCGCCGGCTCGGGCTGTCGGCCTCGGGCGTCAGCCGGGCGATCGCGCGGCTCGAATCCAGGCTCGGAACCCGGCTGGTCGATCGGACGACGCGGCGCTTGTCGCTCACGGCGGAGGGCAGCGCCTATTTCGAGCGTTGCCGATACGCCCTCGCCGAGATCGAGGCGGTCGAGGATGCGTTGGCCGAGGCGCGCAGCGTCCCCCGGGGACCTCGCCGGATCCAGGTGCCGCGGGGATTCGGTCGGATGGTGGTCGTGCCGGTGCTCGCCGGGTTTCTGTCACGCTACCCGGAAGTGACCGTCGATATAACCGTCAACGACGGCGCCATCGATCCGGGCAAAGAAGGAGTCGATGCCTCCTTCATTCTCGGCGAGCCTGCGACCGGCCGCTTTGTCGCCCGCAGGATCAGCACCATAGGCTATGCCGTGTGCGCCGCGCCCAGCTACCTCGAGGCCCATGGCGAGCCCATGGAACTCGATGATCTCGCCCGGCATCGGTGCCTCAACTACCTGCGTCCGCATTCCGGGCGCGGACGCGACTGGGCGCTGAGGAGCCGCGGCAAAGAAATTTCGGTGCCGGTCGCCTCGGTGCTCAACGCCAACGATATCCAGGCCGTTCACCAGGCGGCCCTGTCGGGCGCCGGGCTTGCCTATCTGATGGATTTCCTGATCGCAGACGACATTGCGGCCGGACGATTGAAGATCGTCCTGCCCGACCATGTCCTGCGTGGCGTACCGGTGTTTCTGTGCTACCCCCGGAACCCGCATCGATCGCCACGCCTGACCGCCTTCATCGACCATCTCGGCGGGACGCTGGCCACCCATGCGGACTGGTCGGTCGACCGGCTGGTAGGATCGATTATTGATTGAAACTCAAAGCAGTTTCTCTTTTCCGGCCCTTTGACGCATCAATAGCGAAGGCTACCATCGACGCACGCCGCAATACGATCTTCACACGGTGAAACGGATGACCGGCGAATTCGAGCGCAAAATCATGGATCTGCCCACGGGGCCGGTGTCGTATCTGGTGGCCGGGTCCGGTCACGATGTCGTCTACCTGCATCCTGCGGCCGGAATGCGGGTATCCGATCCGCTCCGACGCCTGGTCCGACGATTTCGCGTCTGGGGACCGGTCGTGCCGGGCTTCGACGGTACATCCTTTCACGAAACGGTCGATTCGATGCCGGCGCTCGCCGATCTGCTGGCAGCGTTCGTCGTGGCCGGGCCGGGCCGGGCCGTCGACATCGTGGGAAGCTCGCTGGGCGGCTGGCTCGGCGCCTGGCTTGCGGTTCGCCATGCGCATCTGGTGGAACATCTCGTGCTCGCGGCACCCGCCGGCTTCAGGCCGGCCGACGCACCGCCGCTCAGCTTCGATCCCGACACCATGCGCGCCCAGCTCTACGCCCATCCCGAACGGGTGCCGCCCGACGACAAACCGCCGCAGGTGCGCAGGGCCAATGCCGCAGCCGTCGTCCGATACGATCTCGGCAGTTCGCATGACGCAGCACTTCAGGCCCGGGCTGAGGAGATCGCCTGCCGGACGCTGATCCTGCACGGCACGCGCGACATGCGGGTTCCGGTATCCGGCGTCCAGATGCTGAAAAAGAGAATTCCCAACTCCCAGCTCGTCTATGTCTACGATGCCGCCCACAGCCTGGAGCTGGATCAGCCGGATCGGGTCGGTGCGCTGATCGAGGATTTCCTGGTCAGAGGGGAAGCCTTCATCGTCAATCAGGCGCTGCCTGAAGCAGCGGCGGGGAACCACCCATGAGATTCTCGCAGACCCACCACATGCCTTACACCGATATCGACGCGGCTGGGCTCGGCTGGCCGATTTCCAACAGCCGGTTCGATTCCGGGCGCGCGATCGGAATGTTCCGCACCTACATCCACGCCAAGGTTCACGCTGAAGAGTGCGGCTTCGACGCGATCGGCTGCAACGAGCACCATATGAGTCCGTTCGGCATGATGCCGAACCCCAACCTGATCGCCGCAGCGGTGGCGGAACGCACGACAAGCGCCGAAATTCAGCTCAGCGGCAACATCGTGCCGCTCACCAACCCGATCCGCATCGCGGAAGAATACGCAATGATCGACGTCATGAGCGGCGGCCGGCTGATGGCGGGTTTCATGCGCGGCATCCCCCACGAATACGTCGCCTACAACGTCGCGCCGGACGAGTCCTGGAGCCGCATGCGCGAGGCCGTGCAGCTGATCCTCAAGGCCTGGACCGAGCCGGAGCCGTTCGGTTGGGAGGGCGAGCACTACCGGTTCCGCGCCGTGT
>CAYFYS010000217.1:0-4655 GCA_964347365.1 uncultured Rhodospirillaceae bacterium
ATCGCTCGCTCGAGGAGCGCCACGTCGGATCGCGGCTGCACGAGCCGAGCTCGGGCCGGTTGTTCGCCGGCGCGCATGCCGATGGCGGTCTGTGGGTGAACGAGGACGGTGCCGGAGCGACGTGGCGCCGGCTGACCGAGGGGCTCGACCGGCCGCACATCTATTCCCTTGCGGGGCGGCGCATCGGCGACCGGGTGAGCCTGTTCGCCGGCACCGAGCCGGCGGCGCTTTATCGAAGCGAAGATTTCGGCGAGACCTGGACCGAGATCGAGAGCCTGCGTGCGGTTCCGGGTACCGGGAAGTGGACGTTTCCGCCGCCGCCACACCTTCCGCACGTCAAGTCTGTGGTCTTCCATCCGGCGCGCGAGCGGACCTTCTATGCCCTGGTCGAGCAGGGCGCGCTGCTGCAGACCGACGACGACGGCAGGACCTGGAGCGAGCTTGCCGGCTATGCCAGGCCCGAGGATGTCACCTATCGCGACGTCCATCGGCTGGTGATCAGCAGGGGCGATCCGCAGCTGTTCTACCTCGCCACGGGCGAGGGGCTCTACCGCAGCGACGACGGCGGGCGAAGCTGGGAACATCTGATGCCGCGCGGCGGGCGGATCGGCTATCCGGATTTCCTGTTCCTCGATCCGCGTGAGGACACGACCCTGTTCATGGGTGGTGCGCGCAACGACCCCGGGAAGTGGTTCGACGACCCGATGGCCGATTCGATCCTTGCGCGCAGCACCGACGGCGGACGAAGCTGGCTTGCGCTCGATCAAGGCATGCCCGCGCCCGTCGCGCCGGCCTTCGAAGCGGTGTGCCTGCACCATTGGGACGAGGGAATGATGCTGGCGGTCGGCACGGCGACCGGCGAAATCTATGTCAGCGAGGACGACGGGGCATTCTGGACCTGCATTGCGGACAATGCGGCACCGGTATCCAAGGACCACCACCACTTGGCCTGGTATCCGAGGCAGGACCGCGAACGCGCCATGGCCGCCCGCCGGGCCTGAGCGGCGGCGCGGCCCGACCAGAACGGGCTCGGAGGCCGTTTTTCCCCGTCTTTCCTTAGCCCGTCTCTCCCAGGGTCTGCCAGTCGACGCTCTGCTCGTAAGCGTGGGCGGCGCGGTAGACGGTCAGTTCGTCGAAGTGGCGGCCGACTAGCATCAGGCCGATGGGGCGGTCGCCCTCGCCCAGCCCGCACGGGACCGAGATTGCCGGATGGCCAGTGACGTTGAACGGTGCGGTGTTGCCGATCGCCTCCCAGCAATGCCGCATCTCCTCCAGAAAGCCGCAGCCCGGCGGCGGGATCTTCGATGCCTTCATCGCGGTACTCGGCAGCAGCAGCAGGTCGTTGTCGGCTAGCACGGCGGCGTAGGCTGCGCGCAGCGCCCGGCGCTGGTTCGCCGCCTTGGCGAAAAAATGCCCGCCGTAGAACTTGGTGGCATACAGCCCCAGCATCGCGCCGAAACGGAAGGTGTTGGGGAACTCCGCAGTGCGACTTTCGGCGGCGGCCATCTTGTCGATCAGAGAGGTCGGATAGACGCCGGCGACGTTGCCGCCGAACCCGCGGCCGCGATACATGGTCTTGTACATCCCCTCCGCGGCGATCCCGCCCCAGATCGCAAGCCCCGCGGCATGCATCGGCACCGAGACCTCGCTGAGGACCGCCCCCATCGACTCAAGGTGCCTGGCCGCCGCGCGGACCGTCGCATCCACATCGGCCTCGGAATCGTGGCGCCCGAACCCTTCGGAGACCACCGCGATCTTCAGGCCCTTGACGTCCTTGCCAAGAGCATCGGCATAGGTTTCCACGCGCGGTGCGTGCTGGCGCGGATCGAGCCCGTCCTCGCCGGCCATCGCCTGCAGGAAGGCGACGTTGTTCTCGACATCGCGGGTCA
Source organism: uncultured Rhodospirillaceae bacterium (assembly GCA_964347365.1). Lineage (GTDB taxonomy): Bacteria > Pseudomonadota > Alphaproteobacteria > MPNO01 > MPNO01 > CAYFYS01. The sequence continues at coordinate 1,890 of CAYFYS010000217.1, forward strand.
TCGGGCCGGCATGATCTATGGTGGTCTCGATGCCCATGATGCCGGTATAGGGCACCAGCCCGAAGGTCGGCTTCAGTGCAACGATCCCGCTCATCGAGGCGGGGATGCGCACCGAGCCCGCCTGGTCGCCGCCAAGCGCCATGTCGACCTCCCCGGCGACCAGCAGCGCCGCGCTGCCGGTGGACGACCCGCCAGGGGTATGACCCGGGTTGCGCGGGCTCTGAACCATGCCGGTGGCCGAGGTCGTGCTGCCGCCCGAGACGCAAAAATACTCGCAGGTCGATTTGCCGGTGATCGTCCCGCCGGCGTCGAGCACCCTGGTGACGACGGTGGCGTCCATGTCGGGCACATAGCCTTCCAGCACGCTGGCGCCGTTCATCATCGGGATGCCGGCAACACACGCGCTGTCCTTGATGGCGATGGTCTTGCCCGACAGTGGACCGGTCGGTGCGCCCTCGATCCGGGCCTTGACGTACCAACCGCCGTGGGGGTTCTCCTCCTCGCTCGGCCGGTACCAGTCGCCGCGCGGGTACTTTACCGGCGGCAGGTCGTCGGGCATCGCCTCGATCGTGTTGTAGGAATCAACGAACGGCGCCCAGAAGGTGCGCATCTCCTCGACCGTCGCATCGTCGACGGGAAAGCCCAGATCGGCGGCCATCTCCTTCACGCGCTCCGCACTGGGGGTTTCGTATTTCATCGCATGACCTCCCTTCGGGGTTTCCAATGACCGCTACCGGACCGCGGCCGCGCTTTCGGCTGCGACCAGCCCGAGCAGGAACGCCTTGATCAGCCCGCCGACATAGCCCGCGTGCGGCCCGCCCTCCATTCCACCGGCGGTCGAACCGGCGGCGTAGAGCCCGGCGATCGGCGAGCCGTCCGCACGCAACACCCTGGCGGCGCCATCGACGGCGACGCCGCCCATGGTCACGGTGATGCCCGCAGCCAGCGGGATCGCCCGGAAGGGCGGCGTCTGGATCGGCGTTGCGCCGTGGCCGCCGTCGCGCCGGGGCGGGCGCAACGACTCGAGGGCGCCGCCGCGCACCGCCTCGTTGAAGGTCGCGACCGTGTCCGCAAGCGCTGCCGGATCGAGCCCGGCCAGGTCGGCCAGCGCCGCGATCGAGCCGGCCTCGTGGATCGTCGCGCCGGCCTCGACCAGCGCCGGGTTCGGCGGGACCAGATCGATGTCCCGGGCCCGGGCGCGCTGCCAGAGCGCATCATCAAAGACCGCCACCGCGCTCAGCGGATCGTCGAGCCCGGCGATCGCGTTGGTGATCCAGATCCCGCCGAGACCTTCGTCGGTGAACCGCCGGGCCGCGCCGTCGACCACGATCGCCCGGGTGCAGATCGCATCGACCTGCGGGTACGGCCACAGGCCGTCATCGGTCATCGCATCGCGGCTGAGCACATGGCCGTAGAACCTGTCGAGCCCCACCAGCGCGGCGCCGGCCTCTTCGGCCATGCGCGCGCCCCGCCCGCGCCCGGTCGCGGTGTTGCGCTGGCAGATCCGCTCGGGTCGCCTGCAGACGTGCCGCGCCAGTCGCTCGAAATCGGCCTGGAAGCCGCCGTCGGCGATCACCACCGCCGCGGCGTCGATCCCGATCTCGCCGTCGGCCCCACGCGCCCGGACGCCGACGCACGCACCGTTCCGAAGGATCAGGGCGCCCGCCTCGGTGCCGCGCAGGATCGTGCCGCCGGACGCTTCCAGCCGGGCGGTCAGCGATCGCAGCAGCTTGTGCGGCCCGCTGCCCGGCCAGTCGAGCCCGGCCCTCATCGCGCGCGGCGGCGCCAGAACCGGCAGGCCGAAGCAATGGTTCGGGTCGCGGGCGAAGGAGCCGCCATGAGCCTCGATCCACGCGATCGTTCGCCGCGCGTTGTCGGCGAAGCAGCGCGCAAGGTCGGGCCGCGCATGACCGTCGGTGATGTCCATGATGCGCTCGTAGAGCACGTCCGGAGGATCTTCGACGCTCCACATCGCGCAATGGAAGGCGCCGGTCGAGACCCGGGAGTTGCAGATGTAATCGGGCTCGGCACCGCGTTCGATGACCGCAGAGGTAAGCCCGAGCTCGGCCGCCCGGTTCGCCGAGACGAGCCCTGCGAAGCCGCCGCCCACGGCCAGCAGATCGACCTTCATCCCCCCGTCCCCTCGCCGCCGCCTGCGGCCTTGTCGTTTCGTTGCGGCGCCCGGCGGCCTCTGTCACCCTAGCGTGCATTCCATCACCATGACCAGGGGGAAGAACATGGCAATCGAGCGGTACCAGCCCAGGACCGGACAGGTGGTCAACGGCAGGCAGATGCCGTCAATGAGCGGGATCGTCGTCCACGGCGATACGATCTACCTCGCCGGCCAGGTCGCCCAGAGCGGCGGCGACATCAAGGCCCAGACCCAGAACATACTGGACAATATCGACGCCCAGCTCGCCTCCGTCGGCTCGGACAAGTCGAAGATCCTCTCGGCCAATCTCTGGATCACCGACTTCGCGAACTTCGGCGGGCTCAACGAGGTGTGGAACGCCTGGATCGACCCCGAAAACATGCCGGCCCGGGCCTGCGTGCGCTCCGAACTGGCAAGAGACGACCTCCTGATCGAGATCATGATCACCGCAGCGCGGTAACCGACCCGTAACAGCCGTTGCCGCGCGCGGCGTCCGGCCCGCCGCGGCCGGCACCGGCCGCAGGGGTTGCGCCGGGGGGGTGCCCGGCTCTGGCGGCCAGCCTCGCCCCGGCTCAGCTCGCCGGCCACCCCCGCCGTCGCCGGTTCGAGGTCGC
>CAYFYS010000218.1:0-4620 GCA_964347365.1 uncultured Rhodospirillaceae bacterium
CGCGATCTGCAGGATGGTGCGGCCGGGCAGCCCCTGCAGCACGAACAGGTTGAAGCCGACCGGCGGGGTGACCTGGGACATCTCGACCACCAGGACCAGATAGATGCCGAACCACATCAGGTCGATGCCGGCGGCCTGGACCATCGGCATGATGATCGATGTGGTGAGCAACACCACCGAGATGCCGTCCAGGAAGCAGCCGAGAATGATGAAAAACACCGTCAGAGCCGCGATCAGACCGTAGCGGCCGAGCCCCATCTCGCCGATCCATTGGGCGAGCGAGCGCGGGATGCCCGTGAAGCCCATCGCGATGGTCAGGAACGAAGCGCCGACGAATATGAAACTGATCATGCATGTCGTGCGCATTGCGCCCATCAGGCTGTTGGCCAGCACCTGCCGGCTCAGCCCGCCGCTGGTCCATGACAGGACCAGCGAGCCCACCACGCCCACCACCGCCGCCTCGACCGGGGTCGCGATGCCGGCATAGATCGAACCCAGAACCGCCACGATGAGCAGGACGATCGGCAGCAGTCGGCGGGATTCATAGACCCTGCGCCAGAACGCCATCCGAATGTCGCTCGCCGGCGTCTTGCCGGGGTTGAGCAGCGCCCAGACGACGATGAAGCCCATGAACAGGGCCATCAGCATGATGCCGGGCAGGATGCCGGCGATGAACAACCGTGCGATCGAAAGCTCAGCCGCCACGCCGTAGACGATCAGGATGATCGAGGGCGGGATCAGCAGCCCCAGCGTGCCGGAGCCCGCAAGCGTTCCGATCGACATGCGCTCGTCATAGCCCCGTCTCCGCAGCTCGGGCATCGACATCCGCCCGATGGTTACCGCAGTCGCCGCCGAGGAGCCGGAGATCGCCGAAAAGATCCCGCAGGCCATCACGTTGACATGAAGCAGCCGGCCGGGCAGCCGGGTCGTCCAGGGCGCGATGCCGCGAAACATGTCCTCCGACAACCGCGTGCGGAACAGAATCTCGCCCATCCAGACGAACAGCGGCAGGGCGATCAGCGAGAACGTCGTCGTCGAACCCCAGGTGGTGGTCGCCAGCACCTGGCCGACGGGTGCGGTGGTGAAGACCGCCATGGCCAGCACCGCCACGCCGATCAGCGACAGTGCGACCCACAGGCCGGATCCGAGCAGGACCAGAAGGATGAACGTCAGCACCAGCGCGATCGACAGCAGATCCATGCCCGTCGGCGATCCTTCAAGCCTCGCCGCGCACCCGGCCGGCGCGCGCGGCCTCGTCAGCCTCCATCGCGATGTGCCGGGGCGTCCGGCCCACCAGGATTGCGACGAACTCATCGACAAAGGCGATCGCGAGTACGATGAGGCCGAACGCCAGGCCGGACTGCGGGATCCACAACGGTGTCTTGATCAGCCCCTGGCCCAAATCGCCGAACACGAAAGTTTCGTAGGCGAACGCGCAGAAATGCCAGGCGAAATAGAGGCTCAGCAGGGTGCCCGTGCCCAGGCACCAGATTTCGAGCCAGCGCCTGACCCGCCCGGGCACCCGCTGGAGCAGCATCGAAACCCGGATGTGCTGGCCCCGGGCCAGCGTGTGGGCAAGCCCCAGGAACACCGCCGAGGCGAGGCAGTAGCCGGCGAACTCCGTCGCGGCCGGGATCAGAACGCCGGCCATGCGCCCGACCATCTCTGCGAGGATGGCCAGCGCGATGCACACGATCGACAGCGCCGCCAAGTAGCCGCACCCGTCATAAAGCCGGTCGAGCGCGCGCCTCATGGGCCGGGACGGCGGGTCCGGCGGATCACCCGTCCCGCCGGGACGTCACTGCGAGGCGTTGTAGGCGTCCAGGATCTTCCGGCCGTCGGGTCCCGCCTTGGACAGCCACTCCGCGATCAGTTTCGCGCCCGCGGCGCGCAGCCCTTTCATCAGCGCGGGCTTGGCCGGGACCACGGTCAGGTGCTCGGCGAGGGTCGCGACCATCCTGTCGTGCTCCTTGGAGCTCCAGTCCCATCCGCGCGGTTCGGCACGGGCGGCAGCATCGCGGATCGCCTGCCGGCTCGCCCTGCCGAGCCGTCGCAGGGCGCGGGTGTTGACCATCACCATGTTCTTGCCGAGCCCGGCCTTGGTGTCGTGGAAGTGGCTGAGATAGTCCCACGATTTGGTGAGCACGCCGGTGGTCGCCGAGGTGATCATCGCATCCACGATCCCGGTGGAAAACGCCTGCGGGATATCGACGAGCTGCACCGTGGTCGGCACGGCGCCGACCGCCGCGGCGAACCGCGAGACCGTCGCGTTGTAGGCGCGGAACTTGAGCCCCTTGAAATCGGCCGCCGTCACCAGTTCCTTCTTGGCGTAGAAGCCCTGCGGCGGCCACGGGACCGAATACAGCAGGGTGATGCCCTTCCGGGCCAGGCGCTCGGCGATATAGGGTCTGGACGCCTGCCACAGCCGCCGGCCCTGGTCGTAGGTCTCGGCGAAGAACAGGAGCGAATCGACCTCGTAAACCCGGTCCTCGTTGGCAAGCAGGGAAACCACCGTCTCGCCCATCTCGATCTGGCCGGTTTGCACCGCCCGGCCGATCTCCGGCAGCTTGAACAGCGAGGATGCGCTGTGCACGGTGATCCGCACATCGCCCTTGGTCTGAGCCTCGATCTCTTCGACGAAGCGATGGATGTTCTTGGTGTGGAAGAACGGATCGGGATAGGCCGTGGCCATGTTCCAATTGTTGGCCGCAAGCGCTCCGCCGCCCAGCACGCAGCCCGCGATGCCGATTGCGACCGCCGATGCGGTGATTTTCATGAGCCGCCCCTCCCCGTTTTTCCGCCGCCTGCCGCCAGTCTGGCACCAACGCCCGGGTGCATCAACCGATGAACACCGGCGCGGTTGCCGGCCGGCCGCGCGGCCCGGCGCATGATCGGAAGGCCCGGGACGGACACACCCGCTCTCCGACCGGCCGGGATACGATGTTGCGGCGCCGGGGCGGGCTTGTTACCGTGACCAGCGCCATGGGCGTGCGCCGAAGAGGCGCCAAGGCCGCCGGACAACGGGCAATCGGGAGGAGATTCGACATGTCGATCAAGCGTCGTTCATTCGTCAAGACCTCGGCCGCCGGCGCTGCGGCGCTGGCCGCCGGACCGTATTTCTGGCCGAAAGGCGCTTCGGCGGCCGACACCATCGTCGCCGGGGCGATCTACGACCTGTCGGGAGCGCTCCAGCTCTTCGGGCTCAACCAGTGGGCCTGTGCCGAGATGGCGATTGACGAGATCAACGAGGCCGGCGGCGTGCTCGGCAAGAGGCTCGAGGTCAAGACCTACGACTCGCAGTCGCAGATGCAGTTCTACAACCTCTACGCCAAGAAGATGGCGCTGCGCGACAAGGCGGCGGTGGTCCAGGGCGGGCTGACGAGTTCCTCGCGCGAGGTGATCCGCCCGCTGCTGCACCGGCTGAAGACGCTCTACATCTACAACACCAACTACGAAGGCGGGGTGTGCGACCGGAACTTCTTCGCTACCGGAGCGACGCCGGGCGGTTACGTCGACCTGCTTTCGGGCGAAGCGATGGAACGCTGGGGCAAGAGCGTCTACATCCTGGCCGCGGACTACAACTACGGCCAGATCACCGCCAAATGGATCCGCAAGGCGGTCAAGGACGCCGGTGGCAAGGTGGTGGGCGAGGAGTTCTTCCCGCTCGACGTCAATCAGTTCGGCCCGACGATCACCAACATCCAGGCGGCCAAGCCGGACTTCGTGATGAACGTCTTCGTCGGCCCGGCACACGCCTCGTTCTACGGACAGTGGGCGGCTGCGGGTATGAACCAGCGCATCCCGACGGTATCGACCACCTTCGGTGCGGCCGGCGAGGTGGTGCGCATGCCGCCGGAGATCGCCGATGGGATCCTGACCTGCTATTCCTATTACGAGGACCTCGACCTGCCGTTCAACAAGACGTGGCTTGCCAAGTTCCGCGCGCGCAACGGCACCGACTACGGCTATCTGACCGATGTTCCGCCCAAAGACTGGTACGGCTGGCACATGTGGGCGGCGGCGGCCAACCGAGCGGGCTCGGTGGATCGTGAGAAGGTCATCGAAGCGCTGGAGGGGCTGACGCTCGACGGCCCCGGCGGGCCGCTGACGATGGACAAAAAAACCCATCACTGCTCGATGGACATGTATATCGGCCAGGCCAAGGGCGGCAGGTTCGAGATCCAGAAGAAGGTTGCGAACGTCCCGCCGACCAACACCGGCAATCAGTGCGACCTGATCGCCCGGCCCGACACCAACATCATGTACGAACCCAAGATCTGAGTGCGTTCGCAACCCACTGACGCCCGCCGGCGGCGGGCGTCAGTGGGTGTCGAAGACCTCCTGATAGGGCGCGATCGCAGCCCGGATCTCTGACAGCTCGGCCGGCGTTGGATCGGTCGGGTCGGCTGCGGCCGGCAGGCTGCCGAACTTCATCAAGCAGGCCATCAGCAGCAGCCGCGCTTTGGTCGCCGTCAGGTTCGCGCCCGAGATGTGGAAGGCGTCGTAGTCGGCCCAGCCCTGGGGCGTGCCACGCCCGACGCGGACCACGGGCAGGCCGCGCATCACGGCCCCGAGCATCGCCCTGCGGCGCGCCTCCGAGGTCGGAAGCCCGTAGGGCAC
>CAYFYS010000219.1:0-4605 GCA_964347365.1 uncultured Rhodospirillaceae bacterium
GTGTCCATGAAGGCCTGGGTGCCCCTGTTCTGCAATGCGCGCACCGGAATGACCGGGAAATCGGGGTCTACCTGCACCGATGCGACCGCATCGCGCGCCGCGGCGCGGATGAAGGCCCGCTTGAATTCCGGATGGGCGATCGATTCGCTGGCACAGACGAACCGGGTGCCAAGCTGGCAGCCCGAGGCGCCGAGCTCGAGATAGGACAGGATCGCCTCGCCCCGGCCGATCCCGCCGGCAATGAATACCGGCACGTCGTTCAGGCCGGGGAGAATCTCCTGGGCGAGCACGCTGGTTGCGACCGGTCCGACATGGCCGCCGGCCTCGGCGCCCTCGATGATGATGGCACCCGCGCCCAGGCGCACCAGACGCCTGGCCACGCCGAGCGTCGGAGCGAAGGCGACCACCTTGGCGTTGCCGCCCTTGATTCTCTGAATCGAGGCGGCCTGCGGCAGGCCACCGGCCAGGATCACGTGCGAGATGCGATGGTCGAGGCAGACCTCGATCAGGCGGTCGAGGTCGGGATGCATAGTGATCAGGTTGACCCCGAAGGGCCTGTCGGTCAGCGATGCGGTCCCGGCGATTTCCTCGGAGAGCAGATCCGGTCCCATCGCGCCGCAGGCGATGACCCCGAACGCGCCACAACGCGACAGCGCCGAGACCAGGTTGCGTTCGGACACCCAGGTCATCGCACCGCCCAGGATCGCGTGCTCGATGCCAAGAAACGCCCGGCCGCGAGCCCACAACGCATCGAGCCGCGCCCGGGCAGCGCTCCGATCCATGGCGCGTCTCCCTGCCGTCAGCCGCCGGCCGGCGCGGCGCCGACCGAAGCGGCCTCCTCGCCATCCAGCCCATAGATCGTATGGAGCGCGCGCAGTGCCAGTTCGGTATACTCCTCGGCCAGCAGAACGCTGACCTTTATCTCCGATGTCGAGATGACCTGGATGTTGATCCCCTTCTCGGCAAGCGCGGTGAACATCGCCTGTGCCACGCCTGCGTGAGAGCGCATGCCCACGCCGATGACCGAGATCTTGACCACATCGGGATCGCCCTCCAGCCGGTCGTAGCCGATGCGATCGCGTACGCCTTCGATGGTGGCGGTCGCGCGCTGGAGATCGGCCTTGGCAACGGTGAAGGTCAGATCCGTCTTGCGGCCGTCGGCGGGGGTGTTCTGTACGATCAGGTCGACATTGATGTCGGCTTCGGCCAGCGGGCCGAAGATGCCGGCGGCAACCCCCGGACGGTCCGGCACGCCGACCATGGTCACCTTGGCTTCATCGCGCGTGTAGGCGATGCCTCTGACGACTTCGTGCTCCAATTCCTCGCCCTCGTTGACGACCAGAGTTCCGGGCCGGTCGATGAAACTCGAACGCACCTGCAGCTTGACACCGTGGTTCATCGCCATCACGACCGAGCGGGTCTCCAGCACCCTGGCGCCCTGGGAGGCCATTTCGAGCATTTCCTCGAACGTCACCCGGTCGAGCTTGCGCGCTTTGGCCACGATGCGCGGATCGGTCGTATAGATGCCTTCGACATCGGTGAAAATGTCGCAGCGCCCGGCGCGCAACGCGGCCGCCAGGGCCACCGCGGAGGTATCCGAGCCGCCGCGACCCAGGGTGGTGATGCGGCCGTCCGGACCCAGCCCCTGAAATCCTGCGATGACCGCGACCTGTCCATCGGCCAGGCATGCGTCGATCGCCGTGGCTTCGATGGCGCGGATGCGTGCCCGCCCGTGCGCGGCATCGGTGCGAACGGGCACCTGCCAGCCGAGCCAGGATCGTGCCCGGACCCCCAACGATTGCAGGGCAAGCGCCATCAACCCGATCGTGATCTGTTCGCCGGCGGAGACCACGACGTCGTATTCGCGGGCGTCGCGGTCGTGCGCCATCTGGTGTGTCCATTTGACGAGCCGGTCGGTCGATCCCGCCATCGCCGAGACCACGACCGCAACCTGGTTGCCGGCGTTGACTTCTTCCTTCACCAGCCGGGCCGAGGCGCGGATACGCGCGACATCGGCCATCGATGTCCCGCCGAATTTCTGCACGAGGCGCACGGATCAGCGCTCCTTCGCCCTGGAAAGCGCCCACCCCGACGCATCCCATCGGACATCGCCGCGCCGCCGCCGGCAGATCGAAATCCGCGCCTGATGGTTGTCCTGAAGGGGCGCGCATACATATACCCGACACCGGGTGATGGCAAGCGGAGGCAATGCGTGATGGCTCCGGCGTCGGCGATCGATGAGGACGAGGTTGCGCGTTTTTCCGCGCTCGCCGGCCAGTGGTGGAACCAGGAGGGCAGCTTCCGCCCGCTGCACGAGATCAACCCGCTCAGGGTGCGTTACGTCCGCGATGCGCTGAACGCACGCATTGGCACGGGGTCCGATGACCGCCCCCTGGCCGGTCTTGCAATCCTCGACGTTGGATGCGGCGGCGGGCTCATGGCCGAGCCGCTCACCCGGCTGGGCGCTTCGGTGACCGGTATCGATCCGAGCGCGCGGAACATCGCCGCTGCGTCCCATCACGCGCGCATGATGGGCCTGCGGATCGAGTATCGCTGCGCAGGCGTGGAGGAGCTTGCGGCCGAGGCCCGGCGCTTCGATGCGGTCCTCGCGTTGGAGGTCGTCGAACATGTCCCGGATCTGACGGCGTTCGTGGGCGCCTGCGTTTCGGTTGCAAGGCCGGGCGCGGTGCTGGTTCTTGCGACCCTCAACCGCACCGCTAAGGCGTTCGCGCTGGCCATCCTCGGCGCGGAATACGTGCTCGGCTGGCTGCCGCGCGGCACGCATCGTTGGCACCGTTTCGTGCGCCCCTCGGAGCTGTCGCGCGCGCTCGAGCGGTCCGGCGCGCGCCTGTGTGCGCTCCACGGCATGCGCTACCACCCGCTCGCCTCGGAATGGCGGCTGAGCCGCGATCTGTCGGTCAACTACCTCGCGACGGCCGAGATCGACGCTGCGCCGGGGCCGCGGTGATCGCAGCGTTTCAGGCGTCCTCGCGCGGGACCCAGGGAATGCGGTTGAACGGGATGCCGTCCTCCTTCAGCGTCCTGGCCTCGGCCTCGGTCGCCTCTCCGTAGATGCCGCGCTCCTCGGAACTCCCGTCATGGATCTTGCGCGCCTCCTCGGCGAAGCCCGGCCCGACATAGTCGCAATTCTCCTCGACGTGTTTGCGGACCGCGCGCATGGCCGAGGTGTATTGACGCTGGAACTCGGCGGGGCTGACGCCGCCGCTGCGCTTCTTCGCCGTTCTAGCCACCCGCGGCGCCATGATCGCCTTGCCGACTTCGGTCTCGCCGCAGACCGGGCATGCGATCTCCCCCGATGCGGCTTGGTCTTCATAGGCCGCGCCGTCCCGGAACCACGCCTCGAACTCGTGATCGGCAGCGCATCTGAGGTTGAAAAGAATCATCGAAAACTCACGCGGCGCCCCGACGACCATCATGGTCCCATTAATGTGGGCGATCCGGCGGCCCTGGGCAAGCCTGGAACCGGTTCGCCGCGGCGGCGTCACGCATGAGCGGCGATGACACCCGCGCCCCGCCCTCGCCGTGGGTACGTAGGTTTGCCGGGCTCGTTCCGGCCGGCGGGACGGTGCTGGACGTGGCCTGCGGCGCCGGGCGGCATGCGCGCTTTTTCCTGGACCGCGGTCATCGGGTCACCGGGCTCGACCGCCATCGCGCCGGCGTGGCAGATCTTCTGGGATCGGACGGTTTCACGCTGATCGAGGTCGATCTGGAAACGGGCGGGTCCTGGCCGCCGGGCACAGATCGCTTCGCTGCCGTGGTGGTGACCAACTACCTCCACCGCCCCATCCTGCCGGCGATCATCGGCGCGGTCTCTGCCGACGGCGTTCTGATCTACGAGACTTTCGCGGCGGGCAATGCGCGTTTCGGCCGGCCGCGCAACCCGGATTTCCTGCTCGACCCGGGCGAGCTTCTGTCGGCCGTTGCGGGCAGGCTCCGGGTTCTCGCCTACGAGCACGGCGAGGTCTGCCGGCCGGCCGCCGCGCTCGTGCAGCGGATCTGTGCCCTCGGCGCCGGCTATTCGGCCGCAGCCCGGCTCCACGGCCCGTCATAGGAGCGGCGGTTGGCGAGTGTCGGCAGGGCGGCGCGGGCCTCGGCGATGCGCCCCGGATCGATCTCGGCCAGAACGATGCCCGGCGCCTCGCCGCCGTCGGCCACCACCGTACCCCATGGATCGACCACCAGGGAGTGGCCGTAGCTGCGCCGGCCGCCGCCGTGGCTGCCGCACTGGGCCGGAGCGATCACGTAGCAGCCGGTTTCGATCGCGCGAGCGCGCAAAAGAACGTGCCAATGATCCCGGCCGGTCCGGGCGGTGAACGCCGAAGGCACGCTCAGCATGTGCGCCCCGGCGCGCGCGAGATCCCAATACAGCGCAGGAAAGCGCAGGTCGTAGCAGATCGTCATGCCGAGCCGCCCCCAGGGCGTGTCGGCGATACGGGCCCGGGTCCCCGCCTGGTAGCGCTCCGATTCACGGAAACGCTGGCCGTCGGGCAGATCGACGTCGAACAGGTGGATCTTGTCGTAGCGGGCGGCGGTACGGCCCCGCCCGTCGAGCAGCAGTGACCGGTTGGCGACCTTGCCGCTGTC
>CAYFYS010000220.1:0-4602 GCA_964347365.1 uncultured Rhodospirillaceae bacterium
CACATGCTGGAACAGCTCGCGCGGCACAGCCTGATCGACCTGCGCGCGCGCGCGCTGGGCGACCTTCATGTCGATTTTCACCACACCACCGAGGACACCGGGCTTGCGATCGGCGCGGCGGTGGCCAAGGCGCTCGGCGACCGGCGCGGCATCACCCGTTATGGCTGGGCGCTGATCCCGATGGACGAAACGCTCTCGCGCGTCGCGCTGGACATCTCCGGGCGGCCGGATCTGATCTGGCGGGTCGCCTTTTCGCGCCCCAAGCTGGGCGAGATGGACACCGAACTGTTCAAGGAGTGGTTCCAGGCCTTCGCCCAGGCCAGCGGCGCCACTCTCCACGTCGAGACGCTCTACGGCGAGAACAGCCACCACATCGTGGAATCGTGCTTCAAGGGGCTGGCGCGCGCCTTGCGAGCGGCGACGACGATCGATGCCCGGGCGGCCGCCGAGATCCCGTCGACCAAGGGAACGCTCGGCGGCGGCGCGCCGTCCTGAACCGCCGGAGATCGGCCGTGTTCGCACGGATCCGCCTTTACGCCGCCTATGTTGATCCGTCCTCGCTTGAGCGCGACCGCGCGGTCGCGATGGTCAAGCAGGGCATGAGCTGGCCGGCGTTTTTCTTCTCGGTCCTGTGGGCGCTGCGCCACCGGATGTGGTGGACGGCCGCGGCGCTGTTGCTGGTGATCGCCGGGTTCGACCACGCGCTGGCGCGTCTGGGCGCGGACGCGACCGCAACCGCGATCGCCGGGCTGGGGCTTGCCGCCTATATCGGGCTGTCGGCCAACGACTGGCGCGGCCGGGCGCTGGAGCGCCGCGGCATGCGTCTGGCCACCATCGTGGCTGCGCCCAACGCCGAACGGGCCGTCCAGCGGTGGTTCGAGCGCAGCGGGCCGGGTTCGCCATGAGGGTTGCGATCATCGATTACGGGTCGGGCAATCTGCGATCGGCAGCCAAGGCGTTCGAACGCGCCGCAGCCGAGCTTCCAGGCGCGGCCCGGGTCGAGGTGACCGCCGATCCGGCGGTTCTGGCCCGCGCCAGCCACATCGTGCTGCCCGGAGTAGGCGCCTTCGCCGACTGCATGGCAGGGCTCGCCGCGCTCGGCGGGATGATCGAGGCGCTCGAGGTCCGGGTCAGGGGCGATCGCGTGCCGTTTCTCGGCATCTGCGTGGGCATGCAACTCATGGCGGCGACCGGCCGGGAGCACGGCAGCCATGCCGGGCTGGGCTGGCTGCCCGGCCAGGTGGCGGCAATCACCCCGCAGGGCGACGGGCTGAAAGTACCGCACATGGGCTGGAACGAGATCGTGGTCCGGCACCGGGATCATCCCGTGGCCGGCCGGATCGCCACCGGCGCGCACGCCTATTTCGTCCACGGTTTCGCCTTCTTCACCGAAGAACCCGACATCGTGCTGGCGGACACCGATCATGGCGGTCGCATTGCCGCCATCATCGGCCGCGAAAACATGCTGGGGACCCAGTTCCACCCCGAGAAGAGCCAGCGCACGGGGCTCGCGTTAATAAGAGGTTTCCTCGATTGGCGGCCATGATGCTCACCGCACCGCAGATCAGCGTCGAAAAGGCCGAGTCGTTTTCCAAGCGCGACCTGGCCGATCTGTGCGATGCCACGGAGTCGGCCATCCTGGAGGGCGGTGGCTTCGGCTGGCTCACCCCGCCGCCGCGCCAGGTGCTGGAGCGCTACTGGGCCGGGGTCATCCTGGTACCGGAACGCGGGCTGTTCCTCGGCCGACGGGACGGGGTGATCGCCGGCTCCGCCCAGCTTGTCACACCGCCGCGCAACAACGAGGCGCAGAGTTTCGCGGCATGGATCACGACAACCTTCATCGCCCCATGGGCGCGCGGACAGGGCCTCGCCCGTGCGCTTGCCCTGGCGGTGGAAGATGCCGCGCGCGCGCAGGGCTTCGCCGTCCTCAACCTCGACGTCCGGGCGAGCCAGGCCGCCGCCATCCGGCTCTACGAGTCGCTGGGCTATGTCCGCTGGGGCACCAACCCCGCCTATGCCATCGCCGAGGGCAGGCTGATCGCCGGCCACTATTATTCCAAGCGTCTCGGGCCGCTGCCCGTCGCCTGGCAGGCAGAGGACGGACCGGGCGTGCCGTGATCCTGTTCCCGGCGATCGACATCAAGGACGGCCTGTGCGTCCGCCTGCTGCGCGGCGAGATGACCGAGGCGACGGTGTTCCACAACGACCCGGCCGCTCAGGCCCGGGACTTCGCCTCCACGGGTTTCGAATGGCTGCACGTGGTGGACCTGAACGGCGCGTTCGAAGGCCGTCCGGTCAACACCGAGGCCCTCTCGGGCATCCTCGCTGCGGTCGACATCCCGGTTCAGCTCGGCGGCGGCATTCGGGACATGTCGACGCTGGACCACTGGCTGGACGCAGGCGTGACACGCGCGGTGCTCGGCACCTCGGCACTCGCCGACCCCGACTTCGTCCTCGAGGCCTGCGCGCGTTATCCGGGGCGCGTTGCCATCGGGATCGATGTCCGCAACGGCCTGGTCGCCACCGACGGATGGGCGAAGACCACGCAGGTGCGCGCGCTCGACCTCGCGCTGCGCTTCGACGACGCGGGGCTTGCCGCGATCGTCTACACCGACATCAATCGCGACGGCGCGCTGGGCGGGCTGAACGTCGAGGCCACGGTCGATATCGCATTCGCCCTGATCACGCCGGTGATCGCCTCCGGTGGGGTGTCCTCGACCCAGGACCTGCTGGAATTGAAGGCCAACGAGCGCGCCGGGATCGCTGGCGTGATCTGCGGCCGGGCGCTTTATGACGGCCGCATCGACCCGGTCGAGGCGCTGTCGGTGCTGGCCGGCTGAGCATGCTCAAGACCCGCGTGATCCCCTGCCTGGACGTCAAGGACGGACGGACGGTCAAGGGCATCAACTTCGTGGACCTGGTCGATGCGGGCGACCCGGTCGAGCAGGCCCGGATCTATGACGACCAGGGCGCGGACGAGCTGTGTTTCCTCGACATCACCGCTTCGCACGAGAACCGGGCGACGCTGCTTGATGTCGTCGGGCGTACCGCCGAGCAGTGCTTCATGCCGTTGACCGTCGGCGGCGGCGTGCGGACGATCGAGGACATCCGCAAGCTCCTTGCTGCGGGCGCCGACAAGGTGTCCATCAACACCGCGGCGGTCGACAGGCCGGAATTCGTGCGCGAGGCCGCGCGAAAATTCGGCACCCAGTGCATCGTCGTGGCGATCGACGCCAAGGCGGCCGCCGGCGACCGGTTCGAAGTCTACACCCATGGCGGACGACGCCCGACGGGAATCGACGCCGTCGACTGGGCGCGGCGCATGGCCGGATACGGCGCGGGCGAGATCCTGCTCACCTCGATGGACCGGGACGGTACGCGCCAGGGCTTCGACATCGCGCTGACCCGGCGGATCGCCGATGCGCTCACCGTGCCGGTGATCGCCTCGGGCGGGGTCGGCACGCTCGACCACCTCGTGGAAGGCATTCGCGAGGGCCATGCGAGCGCGGTGCTGGCCGCTTCGATCTTTCATTTCGGGGCGTACACCATCGCCGCGGCGAAGGCGCACATGCGCGCCAGCGGCATCGCGGTCCGGCCGTGACAGCGCCTCGGGTATCTGGTAGGGCACGGCCCGGACATCTCGGACCGATTGGACCGGAACACCCACCGAGGCGGCATGCCATGGCAGAGGGCATCGACAGCGCCGTCCTGGAACGGCTCTATCGCGTGATCGCGCGCCGCCGCGGCGGCGATCCGCAGACGTCCTATACCGCGAGCCTGTTCGCCGGGGGCCACGAGGCGGTCGCCCAGAAACTCGGCGAAGAGGCGGTCGAGACCGTGATCGCCGTGGCCTCCGGCGTCAGACGACGACTGATCTCCGAAAGTGCCGACCTGCTTTATCATCTCCTGGTAAGCTGGGCCGACGCCGGGGTGAAGCCACAGGACGTCTGGGCGGAGCTTTCCCGGCGCGAGGGCATCTCCGGCCACGAGGAGAAGCGCCGGCGCGGCGGGGGCTCAGGATGACTTATGACGAGACCAACGTGTTCGCCAGGATCTTGCGCGGCGAGTTGCCGTGCAAGAAGATCTACGAAGACGACCATGCCCTGGCCTTCCACGACATCGCGCCGCAGGCGCCGGTCCACGCCCTGGTGATTCCCAAGGGGTCCTATATCTCGATGGCCGATTTCTCAGCCAAGGCGTCGGCGGACGAGCAGGCCGGGCTGGTGCGCGCGATCGGCAAGGTTGCCGAGACGCTCGACCTGGTCGCCGACGGCTACCGGGTGCTCACCAACCACGGCCGGCGGTCGCACCAGGAGGTCCCCCACCTCCATTTTCATATCTTCGGCGGCCGCGCGCTGGGTCCCATGCTCGAAGGCGGCACGCCCCCGCGGGTTGGCGGCGACTGAGGCCCGGTCCGTCCAACTATCTATCCAAGCGGAGTCGGAGATGATGCACCGGCGCGGCGGCGCCGAGCGCACCGGCTGGATGCCGTGGTAGAGCGCCCCCTATAGCGAATTGTAATAGTCGCGGATTTTCCCGGCCATCAGAAGCCTGCGCTTCTTCAAGAAACCGTCGTAGTCGCCGACTTCCGCCTCCTCCATA
>CAYFYS010000221.1:0-4596 GCA_964347365.1 uncultured Rhodospirillaceae bacterium
CATCATGGTGAACGCGCACGGCAAGCGCTTCGTCGACGAAGGGGCGGATTTCCGCAACTACACCTATGCCAAGTACGGCCGTGTGATCCTCGAACAGCCGGGCCAGTTCGCTTGGCAGATCTTCGATGCCAAGGTCGCCCATCTGAAGCGCGACGAGTACAACATCCGCCAG
The DNA here is from genome assembly GCA_964347365.1 of uncultured Rhodospirillaceae bacterium. GTDB lineage: Bacteria > Pseudomonadota > Alphaproteobacteria > MPNO01 > MPNO01 > CAYFYS01. Next base: position 173 of record CAYFYS010000221.1, read on the forward strand.
ATCACCAAGGCGAGATCCGACACGCTGGAGGGGCTCGCCGCGCAGCTCGACGGCGTCGATCCGGATGCGTTTCTGGCCACCGTGGCGGAATACAACCGCGCCGTCCGCACCGAAATTCCGTTCGATCCCAACGTCAAGGACGGCCGCTGCACCGAGGGTCTGGAGATCCCCAAGTCGAACTGGGCCAACCTGCTCGACACCCCGCCGTTCGAAGCCTATGCGGTCACCTGCGGGATCACCTTCACCTTCGGCGGCCTGCGCATCAACACCGCAGGCCAGGTGCTGGACACCGAGGAGGAGCCGATCCCGGGCCTTTACGCTGCCGGGGAGCTGGTCGGCGGCATCTTCTACTTCAACTATCCCGGTGGCAGCGGCCTGACCTCGGGCTCGGTGTTCGGCCGGATCGCCGGCGCTTCGGCGGCGCGCGTGGGGGGGCGGTCGTGACCGTCGTCGTCGCCCAGGACGACCCGATCATCCGCAACATCCAGGTCGTGCTCGACCCCGACGCACCGCGCGACCGCATTGATGCGATCACCGACTATTTCTCCGTCGACATGCCCGGCTTCGCCCAATGGTGCGCGGAGATCCGCAGCCGGGCCGATCGGGTGTGGCCGGCCCGGTTCCGCATGGTCGAAGAGCAAGCCGATTTCGCCGCCGCGCTCGCCGATGCCGATGTTGCCGTGGTGGAGACGTTCACCCTCGGCGAGGCGGAGCTTGCGGCCGCGCCGCGTCTGAAAATGGTCCAGAAGTTCGGCATCGATCTGCGCAACATCGACCTTGCGGCCTGCGCGCGCCGCGGGGTCGCGGTCAAGAAGCTGCGGCGGCGGGTCAACGGCGCGGTGGCCGAACACGCTTTTGCGATGATGCTGGCGCTGGCCAAGCGGCTCTGCCTCCTCAACGGCCGGATCGATGTCGCGAGTCTGGAGGAGATCGGATACGCTCCCAGGCTCTACGATCAACGTCATTGCGGGGCGTCCAACTGGGGCCGGATCGGCGGTCTGGGCACGCTGGCCGGTGCCACGCTGGGCGCGCTCGGGCTGGGCGAGATCGGCCGCGAGGTGGCCGGCCGTGCCGCCTCCTTCGGGATGGAAGTGCTCTACCACCAGCGCAACCGGCTGCCCGAAGACGTCGAGCGTGCGCATTCGGCACGCTATTGCAGCTTCGAGACGTTGCTCGAACGCGCGGATTATCTCACCGTTCAGCTTCCGGCGACGTCTCAGACCCGCAACATGATCGATCGGGCGGCGTTTTCCCGGATGAAGCCGGGCGCATGTCTGATCAACGTCTCGCGCGCTTCGATCATCGACCGAGAGGCCCTGATCGAGGCGCGGCGGAGCGGCCGGCTGGGCGGCGCCGGCCTCGACGTCTTCTGGGAGGAGCCCGCCGCACCCGGCGATCCCCTGGTCGGGTTCCCCAACGTGATCATCACGCCGCATATCGCGGTGGCCGGGCGCTGGAACGGCGCCGCCGATATCGAGGAGCTGGTGATGAACCTCGACGGGGCGATGCGCTGAGCGCCAGCGCGACCGGACGGATCGCCGCGTTCGCCGCCGGGCTGCGTTTCGAGGATCTGCCCGGGCCGGTGCTCGAACGCGGCCGCGCCCACATTCTGGACGCGCTCGGCCTTGCGCTCGTCGGTGCGGGCTCGCCGGCCTGCCGGATCGTGCGTGGCCACGTCGCAGAGCTGGGGGTTGCGCAACGCAGCGCGACCGTTCTGGGGACCGCCGAGCGGACCGCGCCGCGCTTTGCCGCGCTGATCAACGCCGCTGCGATGCATGCCGAGAACTTCGATGACACCGCCCCGCAGGCGAGCCCGGCCCGCAACGGCGGTATCCACGCCACTGCCGCGATTCTGTCGGCTGCGCTTGCGCTTGCCGAGGCAAGAGCGTCCAGCGGCCCGGCGTTCGCGACCGCCTTTCACGCCGGCAACGAGGTCGCTTGCCGGCTGAGCCACGCGATCGCGGCCAGGCACTACGATGCCGGCTTCCACGACACCGCAACGCTCAACGCCTTCGGTGCGGCGGTGGCCGCTTCGCTGCTTTCGGGTCTGGATACGGTCGGGATCGCGCACGCGCTTGCCTTCGCTGCGAGCGCGGCCGGCGGCGTGCGACACAATTTCGGCTCGATGGTCGAGATTCTTCATCCCGGATTCGCCGCCGAGACGGGGATCCTGGCTGCGGATTTCGCAGCGCGCGGGCTGGGCGGCGGCAACGACGCGCTCGGCGGGCGGGCGGGCTATTTCGAGGCCTCGGCTGGCGGGCTGGAAAGCGCGATCAGCCTGGGCGCGCCCTGGGTTTTCGTTTCGCCCGGGGTATCGATCAAGCCGTTCCCGAGCGGTGCGCTGACCCACCCGGCGATGACCGGCCTGCTGGCCATCAGGCGCGAGCGGGGGCTGTCGGCCGAGGACGTCGCGGCGATGGAGGTGCGCACCAACCCGCGTATCCGCGACACGCTCGCCCACCACGACCCCGGAACCGTCATGCAGGCGCGCTTCTCGATGGAGTTCTGCCTTGCCGTTGCGCTGGTCGAGGGCCGGGCCGGGCTCGCCGAGTTCACCGAGGCGGCGCTCACCCGCCCGGATATTCGCGCGGTGATGGAGCGCATCACCTTCGGCGTCTTCGATTCGCCGGGGCCGGGCTTCACCAACATGACCACGCTGCTCGACATCGTCCTGCGGGACGGGTCTACCGTAAGCCGTCGCATCGACTGGGCGCGCGGGGCGGCCCAGGCGCCGATGCCCTTCGAAGAGGTCGCCGAAAAGGTGCGCAGCTGCGCTGCCCATGCCGGCTGGCCGGAAGTGCGCGTCACAGCGCTGATCGAAGCGGTCGCCGGGCTGGAAAGCCTGGAGGACGTCGGGACGCTGGCGCGGCTGGCTGCGGCGTAGCGCCGGCGGATTTGCCGTGTGCCGGATTCGGTGGCACTGTGATGCCGCTGCGCCCCGGTCGCCGTGCGCATTGCAGGAGATCGCCAATCGCGTTCGAGAAGGCGTTCTTAGGAACCGGACGGGCCGCGTCGGTCGCCATGGCGCTGGCCGCGGTCTACGTCGCGGGGATCGCGCTGTTCGACGAAGGGCTGCTGCGCGGCGGGGCGATCGGGCTCGCCGGGGTCATCGTCCTGATGATGGAGCCGCTGGCGGTTCGCCACGCCGGTGCAACCGGGGCCGCCAGGGCCGCGCTGTGGGCGATCGACACCGCGCTTCTGCTGGGGTTCATCTACTGCATTTCCCTGTTCTTCAGCGTCTACGAGGATTTGTGGGACGGCGTGCGCATGTTCGAGCCGTTCGAGACGGCGGCCGCCGGGTTCGGGGTCGCGGTCATCATCGAGCTCACCCGGCGGACCTTCGGCTGGGTGCTCGCGGCGATCTGTCTGCTGATGCTTGTCTATGCGATCTTCGGGGCATCGCTGCCGTGGATTTTCCGCCACGGCGGCTACGCGCTCGACGATATCCTGGGCACCGTCTGGTACAGCTTCGACGGGGTGTTCGGCACGCCCACGGGCATCGTGGCGACGATCGTGCTGGTCTTTATCGTCTTCGGGGCAACGCTGGAAGGCACCGGTGCGGCGGCGATCCTGCTGAAGATCGCCACGGCGGCCACCGCGAGCATCCGCGGCGGGACGGCGCATTCGGCGATCGTTGCCAGTGCGCTGTTCGGCACGATCTCCGGCTCCACCGTCGCCAACGTCGTGGGCACCGGGGTCTTCACGATCCCGATGATCAAGCGCCAGGGCTTTCCCAACGCCTTCGCCGGTGCAGTCGAGGCCGCGGCCTCCAGCGGCGGCCAGTTCACCCCGCCGATCATGGCCGCGGTGGTGTTTCTGATGGCCGAGCTCATCGGCACGCCCTATCTGGTGATCTGCGCGGCCGCGGCCCTGCCGGCCCTGTTCTACTACGCAAGCCTGTTCGCGTCGGTCTATGCCGAGGCGGTGCGGCGCGGCATCCAGCCGATGCCGGAAAGCGAGCGCCAGAGGCTCACCGGCCGGGACGCGCTCCAGGCCACGCGCTTCGTCGTGCCGATCGCGGTCGTGGTCATCGTCCTGTTCGCCGGGCGGTCGCCGGCGATGGCGGGGTTCTGGGCGCTGATTTCGGCGATCGCCGTGGGGCTGCTGCTCGATTCGGAGTTCCGCACCAAGCCGCGGAAGCTCCTCGAACCGCTGGCGCGTGGCGGTCATGCCTGCGCGCGGATCATGATCGCCGTGGGTGCGATCGGCATCGTCATCGGCGTGATCAACACCACCGGGCTCGGGCTCCGCTTCGCTGCGGCGATCGTTGCGATCGGCGACGGCTCGCTGTGGCTTGCGCTGCTGCTGGCGATGGTCTCGTGCCTGATCCTGGGTATGGGGCTGCCGACCCTTCCGGCCTATCTGATCATCGTCCTGGTGATGGGCCCGGCGATCAGCAATCTCGGGATCCCGGTGCTTCTGGT
>CAYFYS010000222.1:0-4596 GCA_964347365.1 uncultured Rhodospirillaceae bacterium
CTGGTGCCGAGATTGGTGAAGTTGAGACCCTCGGTCGTCGCCTCCTTGCGCAGTTCGCCGACAAGCCCGGCGAGCTGCGGCCGCGCGGCGCCGACCACCCCGGCATAGGTCTTGATGATCCGGATATTGGTCAGCCGGTCGGCATCGATCATCCGGCCCAGATCGGCGATCTTCGCGGCCACGCGCACCTTCTCGCGGGCGACGGTCTCGCCGGGGCTCTCGCCGCACCCGGCAAGCAACGGTGTGCACAAAACGAGGACCAGCATCGCGCGCGCGCACGTCCGGCCGATCTCCCCGATCGCCATCCTAGTCGTCAGATCCGCCTGCCCTCGAGGTCGCGCCCCGTGTGCCGCCCGCGACAACAGGCCTTCAATATCCCGACGGGCGTGGAAAGAAAAGCGCGCCCGTCGGATTGATCCCAGCCGGCAGCCGGCCGCACAATGACGGGAACCGAAGCGCGGGGAAGGATGAGCACACCCACGGTGAAACTGACGTCGGAGGGACGACCGGCCGGGTTTCTGGACCGGTCGGACGCGCGTTCGCATATACGCTACGAGGTGGCCGAGCCCGGCATCGGGCTCCTGACGCTCACCCGGCCAGACCGGTTGAACGCGTTCGACGAACGGATGATCCGCGAAATCCGGCAGGTCTTGTGGGATGTCGCCTTCGATGAGGCGGTCCGCGTGCTGATCATCACCGGGGCCGGGCGTGGGTTCTGCTCGGGCCGGGACATCCACGGCCTGGCCTACGAGAACGCCCTGCCCTCGCCGCAGTACCGCGCCTATGACCGGGCCAATCACGAGATGCTCGACGACCTGGAGACGCTGGAGAAACCGGTGATCGCGATGGTCAACGGCATCTGCGCGGGCGGCGGGGTCGAAATCGCTGCGAGCTGCGATTTTCGTATCGCCGCCCGGAATGCGGAATTCGTGCTGACCGAAAACAATATCGGCGTCATCCCGGCCTCCGGCGCAGCCTCGCGAATGATCCAGATGATCGGCATCGGCCGGGTCAAGGAGTTGATGATGACCGCCCAGCCGATCTCGGCCGAAGAGGGCCACCGGATCGGGCTGGTAAACCGGGTCCATCCGGCGGAGGCGCTGCGCGAGGGCACGCTTGCCTTCGCGCGCGTGCTCGCCGAACGCGCACCGCTCGCGCTCGGCATGGCCAAACACGTCATCAACGCCTGCCAGAACGTCGATACCGAGACGGGCCGGTTGATCGAACGGCTCGGTCAGTCGGTGCTGATCGGCACCGAGGACGCGAAGGAGGGCAACGCGGCGTTCCGCGACAAGCGCCGGCCGGTGTTCCGAGGCCGATGAGCCGGCGGCGCATCGGCGGCATCACGCTCCATGTCGAAGAAGGCGGGACGGGAAGCCCGACGCTGCTGCTGTGCCACGGTCTGGCCGGCACCGGCGCGGTCTGGGACGGGCTGCGCCGGTATCTTGAGCGGGACTGGCCGGGGCGCTGGATCATCCCGGACATGCGCGGCCACGGACGGTCCGAGCACGCCGCGTGCTACGGCATCGCGATGCACGCCGCCGACATGGCGGCCCTGGTCTGCGATGCCGAGCGGGTCATCGTCGCCGGGCATTCGATGGGCGGGCTGGTCGGGATCACCCTGGCGACCGGCTGGTTCGGCGCGGCGGTGAGCGACGTCCTGACCCTGGGCGTCAAAGTCGCCTGGACCGCAGACGAGCACGACCAGATCGCGCGGGTGGCCACGGCACCGGTGCGCTGGTTCGACACCGAGGCCGAGGCCGCAGAGCGTTTCCTGAAGGTCTCGGGGCTGGTCGGGCTCGCCGGGCCGGAGTCTGCGCTCGCGCGCAGCGGGATCGCCGAGGACGCCGGCCGCTTCCGCCTGGCCGCCGACATGCGGGCGGGCCTTGTCGCCAAGATCGAAATGCCGGAGATTTACGCCGTCGCAAAGGACCGCGCACGGATCGTGCTGTCCTGCGGCGAGCAGGATCGGATGGTCTCGGTCGCGCAGCTGCGCCGCTTCGATCCCGAGGCGGTCGTCCTGCCGGGGCTCGGGCACAGCGCCCATGTCGAGGACCCCGAGCCGTTCTGGCGGCTGATCCGCGCGGCCATGTGAACGGCCGGGACGGCATCGCAGCCGCGGCCGGAAATTTGGACGGGAAAGCCGGGAGAGCGCACAATGGATGTCAGAGCCGCCGTTGCCCATGAGCCGGACAAGCCGCTGACGATCGAGACCGTACGGCTCGACGGACCCAAGGACGGCGAGGTCCTGGTCGAGATCAGGGCCACCGGGGTCTGCCACACCGACGAGTTCACCCTGTCCGGCGCCGACCCGGAGGGTCTGTTCCCGGCGATCCTGGGCCACGAGGGTGCCGGCGTGGTCGTCGATACCGGGCCGGGCGTGCACTCGGTCAAGACGGGCGATCACGTCATCCCGCTCTATATCCCCGAATGCCGCCAATGCCCGTCCTGTCTTTCGGGCAAGACCAACCTGTGCACCGCGATCCGCGCGACCCAGGGCCGGGGCGTCATGCCCGACGGTACCAGTCGGTTCTCGCTCGGCGGCGAGAAGCTGCACCACTACATGGGGACCTCGACCTTCGCCAACTACAGCGTCATGCCGGAGATTGCCGTCGCCAGGATCCGCGAAGACGCGCCGTTCGACAAGGTCTGCTATATCGGCTGCGGCGTGACCACCGGGATCGGCGCGGTCATCAACACCGCCAAGGTCGAGCCCGGCGCCAACGTGGTCGTGTTCGGGCTGGGCGGGATCGGCCTGAACGTCATCCAGGGCGCGCGCATGGCCGGCGCCGACAAGATCGTGGGCGTGGACATCAACCCTTCGAAGAGGGCGCTGGCCGAAGCCTTCGGGATGACCGATTTCGTCAACCCGCGGGAGGTCGCGGGCGATCTGGTCGCCTGCCTGGTCGAGGTCACCGGCGGCGGGGCGGATTATTCGTTCGAATGCATCGGCAACGTCGAAACCATGCGCCAGGCGCTGGAATGCTGCCACCGCGGATGGGGCGTCTCGGTGATCATCGGCGTCGCCGGCGCCGGTCAGGAGATCGCGACCCGGCCGTTCCAGCTCGTCACCGGGCGGGTCTGGAAGGGCACCGCCTTCGGCGGCGCCAGGAGCCGCACCCAGGTGCCGCGGATCGTCGACTGGTACATGGAGGGCAAGATCAACATCGACGACCTGATCACCCACACCATGCCGCTGGAAGAGATCAACACCGCCTTCGACTTGATGCACGAAGGCAAGTCGATCCGCTCGGTCGTGAAATTCTGAGCGCCGGGCCGCGATGGGTGACGCGACGCGGCACGTCGATGCGGACGATCTGACCGCGTTCGTCGCCGCCCTTTTCGCCGCAGCCGGGACCAGCCGGGATGATGCGCAGCTGATCGCCGAGGTGCTGGTCTGGGCCAATCTGCGCGGCGTGGATTCGCACGGCGTGTTGCGCGTGCCCGGCTATCTGCGTCGGATCGGGACCGGCGAGTCCAACCCGCGTCCTGATATCAGAGTCGTCGTCGACACGCCGGCAGCCGTGGTGATCGACGCCGACCGAGCCTACGGGCCGGTCGGCATGACGCGCGCCATGGACACGGCGATGGACAAGGCGCGGGCGTGCGGGATCGGCGCTGCGTTCGTGCGCCGGATTACCCACATGGCGGCGATTGGGCACTATGTGCTGCGCGCGGCGGCGGCCGACATGCTGGGCGTGGTGATCGGCAGCTCGCGGCCCAACATGGCCTATCACGGCGCGCGCGCCGCCGGCGTGGCGACCAGCCCGATCGCGATCGCCGTCCCGGGGAAGGACCATCCACCGCTGATGCTCGACATGGCGACCGCCATCGCCTCGGTGGGCAAGCTGATGCTGGCGCGCGACTCCGGCCGGGCGCTCGCGCCCGGCTGGGCCCTCGACCGGGCCGGCGCGCCCCCGCCGGACCCGAGGCGGGGCGTGCTGCCGATGCCCGTGGGCGGGCCGAAGGGGGCCGGGCTGGCCTTGATGTTCGAATGCCTGACCGGCCTCCTGGTGGGCAGCCCGCTGATCGCGCCGGCGATCGGGCCGGCGCAGGAGACCGCGCACAGCCAGAACGCGCTGGCGCTGGCGATCGACCTGGCGGCGGTCTGCGATCCCGCACGGTATCGCAGGGATGTCGAAACGCTGATCGCCGCCTTGAAGGCCCTGCCCCATGCGGACGGCCATGACGAGATCCTGGTCCCTGGCGAGCGCGGAGACCGGATCCTGGCCGAACGGAGCCGCGCGGGTATCCCCCTGCCCGCCGGGACCTGGGACCGCCTGCGGGAGGACGCGGACCGGCTGGGCATCGCCATGCCGGGAACCCGTTCCGCGCCCGGTTGACGGGCGGTCAGTAGCGCCCGATGTCGACCGTGGCACGCGCGAGCGTTTTCGCGCCCGCATCGCCGCGCATGACCGCCCGGATGGTGGCGGTGTAGGTGTTGCTTCGGCCGCCTGAACAGGGCGGCAGATAGGCACCGCCCGTGCCGCTCCAACCCCGGCCCCGATGACCGTTGATCTTCGTCACACCGGGCGGAAGGTTGTCGGTCTCGCCCGGTACCGCGGGCAGACTCACCGCGTCCCGGCGGGCCGCAAC
>CAYFYS010000223.1:0-4593 GCA_964347365.1 uncultured Rhodospirillaceae bacterium
GACGCGGAATGCCGGCCAGCCCGGGAATCAACCGGACGAGCTCGAGCAGGCCCGGGATATAGGGCAGGTTATTCGCCATGCCGAGTATCACCAGGACAAAGGCGAGCCAGAGCGCAAGACGTCCCGTCCAGTGGCTGCTCGGCTCGACTTGCTCTTTGGCGACGGGGGGCGCGTCCTGCATCCAGGTCAACCCGCGTTTCCAGGCCGAAACCGGCCGCGCAATGGCCCGAACCGGTATTGGCGCCGTGAAATCGGCATCAAGTGAATCTCTTTCGCCGGGCTTCCCGCCGACGGTAGCGCGAATGGCGCCGCCGGATCAAATCGGCGCGTGTCCCCGACGCCGGCGGCGCCTCAGGCGCCGGACAGGTCGATATCGAAAAGCCGGGCCGGGTTTTCCGCAAAGATCGCGCGGCGGTCCTCGTCCGACAGCACGCTGCAGTCCTTGACGACCTTGATCGCGCTCTCCATGGCGCGGGATCCGAAAAAGGGATTGTCGGTGCCGAAGCAGACATGATCCACGCCGGCCCAGCGGGTCGCATCGCCGAGCACGTCCGGGTCATAGGTCAAGGTGTCGTAATAGAATTTCCTAAAGTGGTCCTTGGCATCGCCGCTGAAGCCCTTCTCGCGCATGTGGTCCGTCTCGGAGAGGAAGGATTCGTAGCCCTCGCTCAACCGCCCGCGAAGGAACGGCACGGTGCCTCCGAAGTGCGAGAGCAGGATCCGCAGGTTCGGATAACGCTCCATGTGGCCGGCGTAGACGAGCCGGGCCGCGGCCAGTGTCGTATCCGTCGTGAAGCCCACGATCACCTCCAGCCGGTGTCGCTGCATCCGCTCGCGCCCGGCAGGTGCGATGGGGTGCATGAAGGCGGGAACATCGAGCTCGGCCATCGCTGCGAAAAAATCCTCGAAGCGTCCCACATCGAGGTCTTCGCCACCGATATTGGTGCCAAGCAGGCAACCCTTCATCCCGAGATCATTCACCGCGGAACGCAACACCTCGATGGCGGACGGGACGTCCTGGAGCGGCACCGCGGCCAGGGCGGCGAACTTGTCGGGATGATCCCGCGTGAGCCGAGCGAGTTCCTCGTTGTAGATCCCGCAGAGCTCCCGACCGAGTCCGGGGTCGGCCCAGAACACCATCGGCGGGGCAATGGACAGCACCTGCATGTCCACCCCCGCTTCCGCCATGTCCGCAAGGCGCACATCGATGTCGTAGAATCGCGGCAGGAAGGTGAAGAAGGCCCCGTGCCCGAAGTGCAGCACCCGCTGGCCGGTTTCGTCGCGGACGATGCTAACGGGGTATTTGTCGCCCTGTGCCTCCACCAGATCGAGGAAGGGCTCGGGATAGAAGTGTGCGTGGGTATCGATGATCATCGGTCGTCATCCCCTCGGTGCGATGCGGGATCGCCGACTGCCCGGTGCCCGCGCGATGCGGCGGACACCATCGCACAGCTCCCCGGCCGTGCGGAGGCGGCGCCTGCCCCCTGGTGACGGAGAACGGCCGGACAGCGTCGCGAGGATGCCCCCTGTCTCAGCCGATCGCCTTGCGGAGCCGTTCGGCGAGCGCCTCGATCTCTTCGAGCATGTCTTCAAGCCCCACTCTGAGCGTTTCGATCTCGCCCGACCCCACATCCGGCGGCTCGGGCGAGGCTGCCGGACCGACCGGCGCGCGGGCCGCCGCGCCGTGACGCGCGCCCTTGACGCCGACCTCGCGAAGCAGCTTCTGGACGCCCTTTATGGTGTAACCGTCGGTATAGAGCAGATCGCGGATCATGCGCAGCAGGTCGACATCCTCGGGCCGGTAGTAGCGCCGCCCGCCGCCGCGCTTGAGCGGCCGGACCTGACTGAACCGGCTCTCCCAGAACCGCAGCACATGCGGCGGGACGTCGAGATCGTCGGCCACCTCGCTGATCGTCCTGAACGCGAACGCGGACTTGGCTCCCCGTGGCCTCTCCGGCCCTGGCACCTGCGCGGGTTCGGACATCCTCAGGGCACTCTGAGCGTCTAGGCGTTCGATCCGGAACCCGAAAGACGGGGCTGGTCGCCGTTGATCCGTGCCTTCAGGACGTTGGAGGCGCGGAATACCAGGACCCTGCGGGGCGGTATCGGTACTTCCTGGCCGGTCTTCGGATTGCGGCCGACGCGCTGGCCCTTCTGGCGTACGGAAAAGCTTCCGAAGGACGAGATCTTGACCGGCTCGCCACCCGTCAGGGTGTCGGCAATCTCGCGCAGCACGGTATCGACGAGGTACGCGGATTCGTTGCGGGACAGGCCGACTTCCTGGTAGACGACGTCGCTCAACTGCGCGCGGGTAACCGTTCGTGGCGCCATTCCGTTCGCCCCGCGGATCTCCCATAGACCCTATCGTAACCGAATAAGCTGGTCAATTATCAACGGGATGGAGCGATCCGCTGAAGTAGATGAGGGGCCGGCGAAACGCGGCGGCGGCGGCCGGTAGCGGCCCGTCCTACCAGCGCAGCAGGCTGGCAGCCCAGGTGAGTCCACCGCCCATCGCCTCGAGCAGGCAGAGATCGCCGCGCTTGATCCGACCGTCCCCGGCCGCTTCTGCGAGCGCAAGCGGGATCGAAGCCGCCGAGGTATTGGCATGGCGGTCCAGTGTCAGGACGAACTTGTCCATCGACAGTCCGAGCTTGGCCGCGGTGCTGTTGAGGATGCGCAGATTGGCCTGGTGAGGAACCACCCAGTCAATGTCGCCGGCGCAGAGCCCGTTGGCGTCGAGCGCCTCGCCAACGACGGTCGAAAGGTTGGTGACGGCATGGCGGAAGACCTCGCGGCCGGCCATCTTCAAATGGCCGACCGTGCGCGTGCTCGACGGACCGCCGTCGACATAAAGCAGATCGTGGTGGCGCCCGTCGGAATGCAGGTGGTTGGAGATCACGCCGCGGTCGGTGGACCGGCCATTGCCCTGTTCGGCGCGCAACACCACCGCGCCCGCGCCGTCGCCGAACAGCACGCAGGTGCTGCGGTCCGACCAGTCGAGGATCCGCGAAAAGGTTTCCGCGCCGATGACGAGCGCGGTTCCGGCATGCCCGAGACGCAGGAAGCTGTCCGCGACGGCGAGCGCGTACAGGAAGCCCGAACAGACGGCATGGACATCGAAGGCGGCGCCGCGGACCATGCCCAGCGCGCTCTGCACCCGCGTCGCCGTGGCCGGAAAGGTGTGATCCGGCGTCGCCGTCGCCAGGACGATCAGGTCGATGTCCGAAGGCTGCATCGCCGCGCGACCTAGCGCCTGCGCGGCCGCCTCGATCGCAAGATCGGACGTCTTCTCGCCGTCGGCGGCAACCCGACGCTGGCGGATACCGGTCCGTTGGACGATCCAGTCATCGGAGGTGTCGACCCGCCGGGCGAGCTCGGCGTTGGTCAGAATGCGCTCGGGCAAGTAAGCCCCACAGCCGGCAGCAACCGAACGCAACACCATCAGGATACGGCCGCGCGAACTTCCACGGATGATCTGGTGGCGTTCTTGTCCAGCTCCGCGATGATCTTGTCGTTGAAACCGTTGGCCGCCATGTCAACCGCCACGCCGATCGCGTTGGCGAAGCCGAAGGCATCGGTGCCGCCATGGCTCTTGACGACGATGCCGTTGAGGCCGAGGAACATCGCGCCGTTATAGCGTCTGGGATCGAGGCGGGCGCGCAGCTTGTGAAGGCTCCGCCGCGCGAGCAGATAGCCCAGCCTGGAGGCGATCGAGCTCTTGAAGGCCTGTCGCAGAAAATCCGAATAAAGTCGTACGGATCCTTCGATCGTCTTGAGCGCTATGTTCCCGGAAAACCCGTCGGAGACGATCACGTCAACGGTGCCTTTGGCGATGTCGTCACCCTCGACGAAGCCGTGGAAACGGAACCCGCCGGACCGTTCCCGCAGCCAGGCCGACGCTTGGCGGACAGCTTCGTGGCCCTTGGCCTCCTCGGTGCCGACATTCAGCAGCCCGACGCTGGGGTCGTGGAGGCCAAGGACGGTGCGCGCGAACTCCGCGCCCATGATCGAGAACTCGAACAGGTTGCCGGCGTCGCATTCCACGTTCGCGCCCAGATCCAGCATCACCGATTCGCTGCGCTGGCTGGGGAAGACCGCCGCCATGGCCGGCCGGTCAATGCCCGGCAGGGTCTTGAGCGCGAACTTCGCCATCGCCATCAGCGCACCGGTGTTGCCGGCCGAGACCACCCCGGCCGCCTCGCCGTCGCGCACGGCATCGATTGCAAGCCGCATGCTGGACCTTGCGCCCTGGCGCAGCGCCTGCGAGGGCTTGGCATCGGCGGCCACCGCCTTGTCGGTGTGCTGGATCGAGATCGCGTTGCGCAGCTTCGGCAGACGCCGGAGCAGTGGCGCGATCCGGCGCTCGTCGCCGAATACGCCGAACCGGACGCCGGGATAGCGGCGTCGCGCGATATTGGCCCCTCTGACCACGATACGAGGCGCGAAGTCGCCCCCCATCGCATCCAGGGCGATCGTCAGGGGCGGGCTCAAACCAACGAGACCCCCGGGCGCCCGCGCATCAGGCCGGGCTCGCGTCCATCACTTCACGGCCGTCATAATAGCCGCAAGACAGGCAGACGTGATGCGGCCGCT
>CAYFYS010000224.1:0-4569 GCA_964347365.1 uncultured Rhodospirillaceae bacterium
AGCACCTTGGAGTACAGCATCGGCGATTGGGACTCGGTGCCGATGCGGATCGCCGCCACGGCGGCGTACCACGGCTCCGCCTTGGCGACGTTCTTCAGGAAGGCCCCCCAGGAACGCGTCGTCGGCAGCCCGCGCCCGGCCTTGACGGCGGCGAGGTCCGCCCCGTTTGCCTCGGCGAACCGCAGATCGATGTCGAGATGGGAGTGCTCCGGATCGGTCTCCTCGCGGAAATTGTCGATTTCGAGTGCGACCACATCCTCGGGCGCGTGGGCGGCGATATTGAACGAGACCTCGTTGACGATGTTGGAGATCCAGTGCCAGTGCTCGACCGCCCAGCCCATGCAGGCCCTGCGATCGAGCGCGCCCCTGGCCCATTTCTCGGTCATCGGGTGATTGGCGCAATGCCGTTCCAGCACCGCGGCCTCGAGCTCCTGTCTGAATGCGCTCTTGCTTGCCATGTCCGCCGCCCTCTCCTTGTTCGCCGGGACACGTTCCGTCCGGGCCCGGCCGACCCGGCGCGCTCTGAACGCGCTAATCCTCGATCACCGCGATGCCCTGGATCTCGACCATCATTTCAGGTACCGCGAAACCCGCGCAGGTGATAAGGGCGCTGGCCGGAAACCCGTCGGGGAAATATTCCTTGCGGATCTCGGTGAACCGGGCGCCGTGGCGCGAATCGGCGATAAACACCGTCATGGTGACCATGTCCTGAAGCGTCGCGCCAGCCCGCGCGAGCGTCGCCTCGAGGAGCCGGAAGGACTCCCGGGTCTGGGCATCGAAGTCCCCGGCCAGCGAGTTCCCTGCCGCATCGACCGGCGCGCCGTGGCCGGCCGCCCAGACGACGCTACCGCCCCTGGTGACCACGCACGGCGAGAACGCGCGATCCTCCTGCCAGGTGCCCTTGTGATAGGTCCGTGCCATCGTCCAATCCCCTATTCGGCCGCCACGCCCGTCTCGATCTTCTGCATCTGCGCCCAGATGTCGTCATACATCAGGTGCATCACGTCCACAGTCGTCTGCACGGTGTCGATGACCAGCGCCATCTCCTCCTGGGTGGTCGCGAACTGTTCGAGCAGCCGCTTGCCGACGCCGGAATGCTCGTCGTCGGCCGTATCGTGGACGTGCCAATAGGCCACGCCCTTGTCGTCGAGGCCGAAGCGCGCCTGCAGCCGCTTGGCGATGCGCCCGTAAGTGCCCGGGATCGGCGCCTCGCCCCCCAGCATGTGCGAGGCCACGCCCTCAAGGAACGTCTTGCCGCAGATATGGGAAAAATAGGCCATGAAGGCCGCCGCACCGGCGCAGAACCTGGTCGCATACATCTCCTCGCGCGAGATGCCGATTGCAGCGGCGTAGTCGAGATAGAGCCTGTGGTGCGAGATCCCCCCGGCGTAGAGCCGCCCGGTAGCCTCCTCGTAGGTGACCTCGGCAATCTCCTCGCGCCAGGCGGGGTCGGGACAGATCACGTAGAGCCTGCCGTGGTAGTTGTGGTTGTGCAGCGGCAGGATCCCATGCTGTTTGCAGAAATAGCGAATCTGCTCCAGGCTGTGGCTGTCATCCAGCATCCCCGCCCACAGCGGATGACCGTAGATCGGTTTCGCCTTGTGGACGCGATCGACCTCCTCGAGAACCTTTTCCGCGTTCAACACCATTGCACGATCCTCCCGTCCGGCTTGGCGGCGATGATCCTCCAGCACTGCCGTGCTGTCCAGGGCGGCCGCGCGACCGGTGAGCATCGCTCAGCGCGTGGGCTGCGCCATGACGAGGACGCTGCCCACCGAAGGGCCTGCGCTTGACAGCCGCCCTGCGCGGTCGCGTTATGACGCCGCGGGCAGCCGCGCTCCGGGAGGGCGACGATGTATGTCGGACAGAGGCTGAGACGGCGCGAGGACGACAAGTTCCTCAGGGGCGGCGGCCGCTTCGTGGACGACATCGAGCCGGCCGATGCCGCGCATATCGCTTTCGTCAGGAGCCCGCACGCGCACGCGCGGATCGCGCGCATCGACACGCGGACGGCGACCGGCATGCCCGGCGTGCTGCGGGTGCTCACGGCCGAGGATTGGCGCGAAGCGGGGTTGGGGGCGTTGACGTGCGTCCACCCGATGCCGTTCTCCGACGGAAGGCCGATGAACGAGGCGCTGCGCCCGGCGCTTGCCGCGGGCAAGGTGCGTCATGTCGGCGACGTGGTCGCTGCGGTCATCGCCGAGGACCGCTACCAGGCGGCCGACGGTGCCGAGGCAGTCGTGGTCGACTACCAGCCGCTGCCGGCGGTCACCGACATCGCCCGTGCGCTGGATCCGGACGCGCCGGTCCTGCACGAGGCGTTCGGCACCAACCTGGTCTTCGAGATCGAACGTGGCGACAGGACGGCTACCGAGGCCGCTTTCGCCGCCGCCCACCACGTGGTCGCGCTGACGCTGGACAGCAACCGGGTCGCCGGCTCGCCACTCGAGCCGCGGGCCTATGTCTGCGCGTTCGACGCACCGACCGGCGCCCTCACCCTGTGGGCGACCACCCAGACGCCGCACTATCTGCGGCGCTGGCTTGCCAAGTACACGCTGTTCATTCCCGAACACAAGATCCGGGTGATCTCGCCCGATGTCGGCGGCGGGTTCGGACTCAAGGTCCACTACACGCCGGAGATCCCGACGGTCGTCTGGGCCTCGATTCTGCTCAAGCGGCCGGTCAAGTGGACCGCGACCCGGACCGAGTCCCTGATGTCGGACGCCCAGGCGCGCGACCACCACACAAGCGCGCGCATGGCTTTCGATGCGGACGGCAGGATCCTCGCCAGCGAGGTCGACACCATCGCCGCGCTGGGAGCGTATCTTTCCAACTTCGCACCCTCGATCCCGGGCAATTCCTACCCTCAGACCATTACCGGTCTCTACCCCACGCCGAACCTGCATCTCCGGGTACGGGGGGCGTACTCCAACACCGTACCGGTGGATGCCTATCGCGGTTCGGGCCGGCCGGAGGCGACCTTCGTCAACGAGCGACTCCTTGAGAACGGCGCGCGCGAGCTCGGCATCGACGTGGTCGAGATTCGCAGGCGCAACCTGATCCCGGCCGAGGCCTTCCCCTACGCCACCCCGGTCGGGCGGCACTATGACTGCGGCGACCCGCCGGCGTTGCTCGACAAGCTGCTGCGGCTTGCCGATTACGGCGGTCTGCGCGAAGAGCAGCGCCGGTTGAGGCGCAAGGGCGTGCGCATGGGGATCGGCATCGCCTGCTTCCTCGACAAGTCGGGCACCGGGTCCTCGCGCAACCTCGCCAGCCGCGGCGGGCTGCACGGCGGCTACGAGAGCGCGATCGTGCGGATTCACTCCGACGGCAAGGCGACCGTTTTCGTCGGCTCGCACAGCCATGGCCAGAGCCACGACACCACGTTCTGCCAGATCGCCGCCGACCGGCTGGGTCTGCCGATCGAGCATATCGCCCTGGTCGAGGGCGACACCGATTCGATACCCTTCGGCAACGGCACCTGGGGATCGCGCTCGCTGTCGGTCGGCGGGCCGGCGATCATGACCGCCGCCGACCGGGTGATCGACAAGGCCAGGAGATTGGCCGCCCACATCCTCGAATGCGCGATCGAGGATCTCGACTATGCCAATGCGGTCTTCTCGGTACGCGGCACCGACCGGCGGATCAGCTTCGAAGAGGTGGCTGATGCGGCCTATCACGCCGCCCTGATCCCCGCCGACGGCACGCTCGAACCCGGTCTGGAGGCCACCGTCTTCTACGAACCGGCCGACACCAACGACCCCCAGGCGATGCATCTGGCCGTGGTCATTGTCGAACCGCGCTCGGGCAAGGTGGGCTTGCGGAACTACTTCACCGCCGACGACTGCGGGAGGATCGTCAATCCCATGGTCGTGGAAGGCCAGGTGGTCGGCGGGCTCGCCCAGGGGATCGGCCAAGCGGTAATGGAGCATGTGGTCTATGACGATGCGCAGGACGGCCAGCTTTTTGCCGGCACTCTGATGGATTACGCGCTGCCGCGTGCTTCGGACATGCCGCCGGTCGCGATGGTCTTCCAGGAGACGCCCGCGCCATCAAACCCGCTGGGCGTCAAGGGCGGCAGCGAAACCGGCACCATCGGCGCGCCGGCGGCGATCGGCAACGCGGTCGTCGATGCTCTGTGGGACCTCGGCGTGCGCCACGTCAGGCTGCCGATCACGCCCCATTCGGTCTGGCAGGCTCTGGCGCAGGCAGGCGCTGATGCCTGAGACCATGCCCGTTGCGCTGTCCATCAACGGCCGCGATTACGCCGCGCAGATCGACCCGCGCACGCTCTTGGTCGAATTCATCCGCCGCGAGGCGCGGCTGACCGGCACCCGTGTCGGCTGCGATACCTCCCAGTGCGGGGCGTGCACGGTCCACCTCGACGGCGTCGCGGTCAAATCCTGCACAGTCTTCGCCGCCCAGGCCGCCGGTCACGCGGTGACCACCATCGAGGGCGTCTCGCCAAGGGAGGGGCTCAACCCCCTCCAGGCCGCCTTCAAGGAGCACCACGCTCTGCAATGCGGCTACTGCACCCCAGGCATGATCATGACCGCCACGGCGCTGATC
>CAYFYS010000225.1:0-4543 GCA_964347365.1 uncultured Rhodospirillaceae bacterium
CGGCTGCTGCTGAAGCGGGACGCCAACCTCGCACTGTCGATCTCGGCGACGACGCGGGCCATGAGGCCGGGCGAGGTGCCGGGGCGCGACTACGAGTTCGTGGAGTGCAGCGCGTTCGAGAACATGCGCGCAGCGGGCGCCCTGTTGGAGCATGCCGAGGTGTTCGGTCACTACTACGGCACGCCACGCGCGCCCGTGGAAGCAGCCTTGGCGGCTGGCCGCGATGTTCTCTTCGACATCGACTGGCAGGGTACCCAGCAGATCGCCGAGCAGGCGCGGGAGGACCTGGTGAGCGTGTTTATTCTGCCGCCCTCCACGGGAGAGCTGCGCCGCCGGTTGCATCGGCGGGCCGAGGATCCCGAGGCGGTCGTCGAGGCACGCATGAGGAAGGCGCCCGATGAGATGAGCCACTGGGCGGAGTACGACTACATCGTTGTCAACCGCGAGGTCGAGGAGAGCATCGCCGCACTTCAGGCGATCCTCGCTGCGGAGCGTCTGAAACGCCGCCGCCAGATCGGGCTGCAACAGTTCGTCAACCGCCTTTCGCGGGAGCTATAGTCGCCTCAACCGCTCAGGAGCGGGAAGGCACCCAGACCTCGGCCTCACCGTCGATGACGACGGTCTCTGCCGTGCTGCAGACGGTGGCCAGCCGCACCCGCCGTCGTTCCCCGTCCACGCCGATGACCGTAGCGCGGGCCGTTACCGTATCGCCGAGCCGCACCGGGGCGGTGAACCGCAGGCTCTGGCTGAGATAGATCGCGCCCGCGCCCGGCAGCCGCGTTGCGATCACCGCCGAGATCAGGCTTGCCGTCAGCATGCCGTGCGCAACGCGCCCTTCGAAGCGGCTCGCCGCGGCATATTCCGCATTGACGTGGAGCGGGTTCGTGTCGCCCGACACGCCAGCGAACAGCGTCACGTCCGCTTCGGAGATCGTCTTACCGAAGACCGCCGTCATGCCGACGGCGAGATCCTCGATATAGTAGCCGTTCAATGCGGCCGGGCGCGCGGGCGTCAGGGTTGCATCCATGTCATCGTTTTCCGTGATCGTGGTCCGGGGTTGCGTTCATTTCTCGGGCTTTGTGAAACCTTGTGCGAAGGACTTCTGGAACGTCTCCCAGGCTTGCGCACCGAGCGGAAGCCAGGTCTTCATCAACGCCTCCGGGTCCATCGCCGCGATATGTGCGCCGATCCGGTCTTGGACCTGCGCCATCATGCGCCGCTGGAACTCTTCGACATCGGGAAGACCCAGGAACTGCCGGGCCTCCGTAGGCGAGCATTCGATATCGATCGAGAATTTCATCGCGGGGTCGTCCTGTGTGCGTGCACCGCTCAGGCGCGTTTCATGACATAGCTGCCGGGCGCGGGTTCCAGCGCCGCAAGCCCGCCATCGCCGGGGATGCGGGCGGGCACCTTCCTGCCGGATCGGCGCGACAGCCAGCGATGCCAGTCCGGCCACCACGAGCCCGGATGTTCGACCGCGCTGTCGCACCAGGCCGCGAAATCGGCGGGAAACGCTTCGTCCTCGGCCAGCCAGTGCTGGTATTTCTTTTTCGCCGGCGGGTTGATCACACCTGCGATATGGCCCGAACCGGCGAGCACGAACCGCTTCGGTCCGCCGAGCAGCCCGGTCAACTTGTAGGCCGAAGCGGCCGGGGCGATGTGGTCGTCCCTGCTTGCCTGGATGTATGCTGGGACGTTCACCGCCCCGAGGGCGACGCCCTGGCCGAGAAGTTCGAAGTTGCCCGGCCGGGCAAGGTTGTTCTTCTGGTACATGTTGTGCACATAGTCGATGCACAAGCGCCCCGGGAAGTTGGTCGAATCCGCGTTCCAGTAAAGCAGGTCGAACGCCGGCGGATCTTTTCCCATGAGGTAGTTGTTGATCACGAAATGCCAGATCAGATCGTTCGCCCGAAGCGCGTTGAAGGTCGCGGCCATGTTGGCGCCGTCGAGATAGCCTTTCTCCCGAACTTGGTGTTCGATCGGCGCCATATGGGCCTGATCGGTGAAGACCAGCAGCTCGCCGGCGTCCGCGAAATCGACCTGGGCGGCGAAGAAGGTCGCGGCGGCGATCCGGCGATCGTCCCTAGCTGCCATGACGGCGAGCGTGGCCGCCAGGAGCGTCCCACCGATGCAATAGCCAATCGCGGTGACCCGGTTCTCGCCGGTTGCCTTTTCGATCGCATCCAGGGCGGCAAAAATGCCCTCGCGGACATAGTCGTCGAAGCCCAGCGCCGCGTGGCTCTCGTCGGGATTGACCCAGGAGATCACGAAGACGGTATAGCCGCGCTCTGTCACCCAGCGGATGAATGAATTGTCCGGCCTGAGATCGAGGATGTAGAACTTGTTGATCCATGGCGGGACGATAAGCAGGGGCTTTCTGTAGACCGTCTCGGTGGCCGGCCGGTATTGCAGCAGTTGCATGATCGGGGTCTGGAAAACCACGGCGCCCGGGCTGACGGCGATGTTGCCGCCGACCTCGAAGGCGTCCATGTCGCCCTGCCTGGGCCGCAACCCGTGCCCGGTGTCCCGCAGATCCTCCGCAAGCCGGCCGATCCCCCGGATCAGGCTCTCGCCGCCGGTCTGTCGCATCTCGCGCATGACCGCCGGGTTGGTGAGCGCGAAATTCGCCGGTGAGAACGCATCAACGAGCTGACGGCCCACGAAGTGGAGCGTGTCCGCTTCGCGCTTGTCCAGACCCTCCAGCTCCGCCAGCGTCCGTCGCAGCCAGCGCACGTTGAGCAGGTAGGACTGCTTGAGAAAATCGAAGATCGGATTGTCGGTCCATTCGGCGTCGGCAAAGCGGTGATCGCCCGCCTCGGGCACGATGACCGGCGGCCGCTCCGCGCCCATCAGCCGCGTGGTGGTAGCGAGCCAGAGAGCCTGAAAGTCGTGCCAGAGCTCGGTCTGGGCTTCGAGCAGCTTCGCCGGCTCGATACGCGCACGGGGGGGAAGGGCACCGGTGTGCCCGTCGTTTTCCGCCTCGGCCGGGCCTTCGAGCCAGCGTGCCCAGCGTCGTTGCCAGTCCCGTGCCGATTCGCCGAGTGCCTCGCCGAACGCGGCCAGGTGCTCGTCCGTATTCGAGGTCTTCCTATCGCTCAAGGCGTACCTGCACCGGGACAGCGCGGCCCTTGATCCGAGACCCGCAGCTTGCACTGGACTCTAGGCGGTCGCGGCAGCCGACGGAAGCGGGCAGACCGAACCGGCGTCCGGGCGACTCAGCTGCGCATCTACGCCGCATGGGGCTTGACGAAGCTCTCCATCGCAGCGTCCAGACGCGCCTTGAGTGGGGTGCTCGCCTTGGTCACGGAGTCCGCGGCGATTCGATTGATCTTCGTCGTCTGCACGATTATCCGATTGATCGTGCCGTTGCCCGCTTCTATCTGGATGTCGAGGAATTCTCGCGGCGAGGAGACTGCGAAGGCGCGCTGCATCAAGGCGAGATTCTCCGCCATGGCGGTCCTGGCGCCATCGGCCATCTCGGTCAGGCAGGCCTCTGCGCCGGCGATCGCAAGCGCCGAGGCTTCGGACACCGCATCGATGTTGTCGCGACCGTAGCGCAAGACCTTCTCACAGGTCGAACGGGCCATGTCAGCCTGCTGCCTGCCGTAGTCGGCAGCGTTTCTGTAGCCCTCGGTTGCCGCATCGGCGCCGAGCTTGATCACGGTTTCGAGTGTCTCCTTGCCGGCGTTGGCAACAGTCTCGGCCGCCTCTGCGGCGGCATTCTGGGCGTTCGAGCCGATGGTCTCGTTGGTTGTCATGGTCGGATCCTTGCAGCGGTGAGGTACGCGATTTTGCAGCGCGTAAGGCAGGATATGGACACGTTCTGCTGTACGTCAATGAGTTTTTGCGATGCAAAATAGATGTCTTCTGCGTGACAAAGTGCCGCGCACCATGCGAGGATGGCCTGCGTGCGACCACAACGGAGCAGGGCGATGTTGACGGACCGGAGCGCCGGGCCGGCAGAGCCGACCGTGATCAAGAAATACGCCAACCGGCGGCTCTACGACACCGCGACGGCTTCTTTCGTGAGGTTGGACGACCTCCACCGGATGGTGAAGGAGGGTCGGGCGTTCGTCGTGCGGGACGACAAGTCCGGGCGGGACATCACCTCATCGGTGCTCGCGCAGATCATCGCCGAGGAAGAGAACAAGGGGCATGGCGTTCTGCCGCATGACTGTCTCCGCCAGGTTCTGAAAGCCTGCGACGAGGGCCTCGGCCCGCAGCTTGCCAGCTATCTCCAGCACAGCATGGATCTGTTCGCAGACCAGCAGCGGAGCTTCGCCCGGCAGATGCAGGACATGTTCGACGGCACGGCGGCCGGGCAGTTGGCGGAAGTCTCACGCCGGAACCTGGAGGCGTTCCAGCGCTCCCTGGGCGTGTTTGTCCCGGCGAAGCGGGATCGCGAGATGTCCGCGCCGGTCGCGTCCGGCGGCGACGAGGCCGCGGCCTTGAAACGGACTCTCGCAGGGATCGATGAACGCCTCGCCCGGCTAGAGCGGCTGGTCGCGATGTCCTCCCTGCCGGGTGGCGCATCGGAGTAGGC
>CAYFYS010000226.1:0-4537 GCA_964347365.1 uncultured Rhodospirillaceae bacterium
GAAGATCGGCAGCAGGAGATCGGCGCGGAAGGGGTGACGTGCGCGCAGGCCGGTATCGAGACCGCGCTTTTCCGCCTTCTCCAGCATCGCCTCGGAGGTGCCTGTACGCCGGCAGTCCTCGATGAACGCAGCGATATCCGGGCGATCGGCGGCCAGCCCGGCGGCGAGCGCGTGTTCGGACGACACCGCTAAGAAGCTCGCACCGAAGATCGTATCATGGCGCGTGGTATAGATCTCCAGCCCGTCGCCACGACCGAGGATCTCGAACCTCATCCGGAGCCCGACCGACCGGCCGATCCAGTTCTGCTGCATCAGCCGGACCTTCTCCGGCCAGCGGTCGAGGCCGTCGAGCGCGTTCAGCAACGGCTCGGCGAAGTCGGTGATTCGCAGAAACCATTGCGGCATCTGACGTTTCTCTACCAGCGCGCCGGACCGCCAACCCCTTCCTTCGATCACCTGCTCGTTGGCCAGCACCGTCTGGTCGACCGGGTCCCAGTTCACCCAGCCGCTGCGCCGGTAGAGCAGGCCGGATTCGAAGAAATCGAGAAACATGTGCTGCTGATGGCGGTAGTATTCCGGATCACAGGTCGCGATCTCGCGGCCCCAGTCGATCGAAAGCCCCATCAGCTTGAGCTGGGCGCGCATGGCGGCGACGTTCTCTCTGGTCCAGCGCGCGGGGTGGACCTTCTGTTCCATCGCGGCGTTCTCGGCGGGCATGCCGAAGGCGTCCCAGCCCATCGGATGGAGCACGTTGAAGCCGCGTGCGCGTTTGTAGCGCGCCACCACATCGCCCATCGTGTAGTTGCGCACATGCCCCATGTGGATCCGCCCCGAGGGGTATGGGAACATCTCCAGGACGTAGTATTTCGGCTTGGCCGGGTCGGCGACGGCGGCGAATGTCGCCCGTTGATCCCACACGGCCTGCCACCTGGCCTCGTTTTCCTTGGCGTTGTAGCGCTTGGGCGGTGGGGTGGCCATTGAGGCTCCTGTCCGGGGATCGCAGGCCGGACGCCCTGATGCCCGGCCGTATCGCAGGATCCTGTGCGGCTTACCGGGTGCTAGCGGAAGCAACCCGCAGCTGACGGGCGCGGGTCAGGATCCGGTTTTCGAGATTGGTCGAGGTATCGGCCCCGATGCCGGCATCGGCCCACTGGCCGGCCGCGTTTTTCTCCTGGCGGAAGACGGCCACCCGGACGCCGTCGGCGCGGAGCTCGCGGCCGAGAATATAGACGTTCATCTTGAACCGCTCGGCCGGCGCCTCCGGTGGGGTGTACCAGTCGGTGATGATCACACCGCCGAACGGATCGGCCGAACTCAGCGGCATGAAGGAGATCGTGTCCAGCGAAGCGCGCCACAAGAAGCTGTTCACACCGATCCCTGCGCCGGCACCCGACGTCTGTCTGTCTTCGGAAAGAAAGCCCAGGAGATTCAAGCTGCCCTCGCCGAAGATCGTTTGGGGCTGTTCCTCGCTGGAATAGCGCGGTGCGTCGCGGCTGCTGGGCCCGGGCACGATATAGTCCTGCTCGAAGGTGGGGTTGTCGCAGCCCGCGAGCAGGGCAAGCGCGAGGAGGCTGCCGAGAAGCGGCCCGGAACTGTCGAAATGCGACGACGCCATTGCCCGTTCCTGCGATGAAAGCCAGAGGGCTGCGGGAAACGCAGCCGGGGGGTGATTATAGATAAGGCCTTGTTTCGACACAACTTCATATAGGAGATCTGGGCGCAATCCATGCCCGATCCGTGCTATATCCGGATCGGCGGGAGATTGGCGATGACCGCAACGGATCCGACCGGCATCGCGGCCAACCTGGCTGCCCTTGGCGAGCGCATCGAAGCCATTGCGCGGCAGGCTGGGCGCACTCCCGGGTCGGTGAGGCTGGTCGCGGTCTCCAAAGCCCATCCGGCCGCTTCCGTGGCCGCAGCGATTGCCGCGGGCCATCGGCTGTTCGGCGAGAACCGGGTCCAGGAAACCCAGGCGAAATGGCTCGCGCTGCGCGAGCAGACCCCCGACCTGACCCTGCACCTGATCGGCAGGCTGCAGACCAACAAGGCACGCCAGGCGCTCGCGCTGTTCGATGTCATCGAATCGCTCGACCGGCCCGGGCTCGCCGCCGCGCTGGCACGCGAGATGGACAGGACCGGGCACCGGCCGTCCTGCCTGATCCAGGTCAATACCGGTGCCGAGCCGCAGAAGGCAGGCGTCGATCCGCGCGAGGCGGACCGGTTCATCGATGCCTGCCGGCGGGAATACGCCCTGCCGGTCCGCGGCTTGATGTGCGTGCCGCCGCTCGATGACGCGCCCGCGCTGCATTTTGCACTGCTTGCCGAGATCGCCCGACGCAACGGGCTGACGGAGCTCAGCATGGGGATGTCCGCCGACTTCGAGACGGCGGTCCGTTTGGGCGCAACCCTTGTTCGCCTCGGCACGGCGGTTTTCGGCGCCAGACCTCCGCCCCGGTGAGCGGAATCGGTCCCGCCGGCAAGCTCCGACCCTCTGGTGGCTCAAACCGGGGTGATGACGATCCGGTCGGCGGACCGCCACTGGCCGAGCACGCTCGCGAGGTCTTCGATCGACAAAGCGATACAACCCTCGGTTGGCGGGTAACCCTCGCCCGCCACATGCAAGAACACCGCGCTGCCCATGCCGTGGACCACCGGATCGTCGTTGTGGCCGATGACCGCGAGCAGGTCATAGCGGTGGTCGCATCGCCACAGGCTTTCTGCCGAGGCGAGGTAGGGCAGCGTGACGGCCCGGTTATAGCGCGGATCGCCCGGCGCGTCGCACCAGCCGTCGGCAGGCGCGATCGGATTGCACGGCAGCGCGGTAACGGGCCGATCCGCCCGGTCGGCACGATAGAGCACGCACCGCAACGCATAACGGCCCGCCGGAGTCTGGCCGTCGCCCTCGCGCTTGGCCGCGGTGATACCGTTTCGTCCGATCGCACACGCGAGCATGCGCGTGCCCCAACGCGCCCGCCGGTCGGGTCCGACCACCAGATCCATGCCCGATTATGTCGCCGGCCTGTGGCCGGCGACATAATCGGGCGTACGACTTCCCCGCCGCGCGGCGGGGGCGCGTATCGCGGTTCGGCCGCGGTGTCCGCCCGACCGCTCAGAGCGTGAGCACGCCGCCACCGTCCACTTGAAGAACGTTGCCGGTGATGTAGCTCGATCGGGCAGAGGCCAGGAACAGCACGGAATCGGCGACTTCACCGATCTCGCCAAAGCGCCTGAGAGGGATCCGCGCCGCGGCGCTGTCCCTGGCCGCGCCCGCAGCCTGCATGACGTCCTGGCGGGGCGAGCGTACCGGCCCGGGCGAGACGGCGTTCACGCGGATGCCATGGGGGCCGAACTCGGTCGCCAGTCCGCGGATGACCAGGTTGAGTGCGGCGTTGACGCTGCCGCCGGGCAGATGGATGCCGATTGGCATCTTGCCCCCGGTGCCGGTCACGCAGACGATGCTACCGCCCCCTATCGTGCGCATCAGCGGGATCGCCGCCTGCATGCAGTTGATCGAGCCGAGCAGCTTGGCCGTGATCGCGTCCTGGAAGACCGAGGCCGTGATCTCCAGAAACGGGCCGAAGGCCGGCACCGTGATCGCGCTGACCACGACATCAAGCCGCCCGTAGGTCTCGACGATTCGCGCGGCGGCGGCCTGGACCCGTGCGGCGTCGCCGGCATCGGCCGGCATCGCGATGGCCTGCGTTCCCTTCGCGCGTATCGCTTCGGTGGCCTCTGCGACCTTGTCATGGCGCCGCGACGTCAGGGCGAGCCTTGCCCCTTCCGCCGCGAATCCGGCGGAGATCGCCTGGCCGATCGCGCCCGTCGCCCCGACGATCCAGGCGACCTTGCCCGAAAGCTCCAACTCCATCGCAGACTCCCGTTCCGCCGCACACTTACACTTGCACCGAACGCATCCCTGAATCGGGCATTTCAGGCTTTGTCTTGGCCTCGCGTGCGATCGAGACTACCGTTCCCACCGGGTGATGCACACCGTCTTCCGGAACAGGAGATCTCGTGGCCGGCGATGCGACGCTGACAGTCCGGTTCTGGGGCGTCAGGGGCAGCATCGCCGTACCCGGGACGCACACCGTGGGATATGGCGGCAACACGTCCTGCGTGGAGGTGCGGTGCGGCAGCCGCAGCCTGGTGTTCGATGCCGGTACCGGCATCCGCGAACTCGGCGAGGTGCTGTGCGGCCAAGACGACCGCCAGGTCGATCTGTTCCTGTCGCACACCCACCACGATCACATCGTCGGGCTTCCATTCTTCCGCTTCGCCTACCAACCGGAGAGGAAGCTGCGGGTCTGGGCAGGCCATCTGCTGCCCGAGCGCACCATCGAAGGGGTGCTGCGCGCCTACATGGTAGCGCCGTTCTTTCCGGTGACGCTCGACGTGATGTCCGCCGATATCGAGTTCCGTGACTTCAGTGCCGGCGAGACCCTGTTTCCGTTCGACGACGTATCGATCAGGACCGCCGCGCTCGACCACCCCGGCGGGGCGACTGGCTACCGCGTGGAACACGGCGGCAAGAGCGTCT
>CAYFYS010000227.1:0-4514 GCA_964347365.1 uncultured Rhodospirillaceae bacterium
GCGTCGCAGTGAGCAGGAATCCCGCGAACACCGCGCCGAGATAGCCGAACAACAGCTCGTGGGCATGCCAGGACACGGGGTCGAACGCACTCGGGAATTTGAGCCTTCCGGTGAGCATCGGGAGCCAGAGTGCCATGGCGAGCAACGCCCACAGCGCGGCGGACAGGAAGAAAGGCCGGAAGCCGCAGGACAGGAACCGGTGCGTCGAGGCCGCGGCCACAAACTGTCGTGCGCTCATCAGCCAGCCCGCTCCCGATCCGCCGTATTCTCCGCCCCCTTCTCGATGCCCGGTTGGAGAAGCCTCCCCGGAGTCATGGAGAACGCATACTTGGCCGGCATCGAATCCGCCAGCGCGGGCAATGCGGGCAAACGACTGCCAATCGCGTGAGGTGGCTTCGGTTCGACGGACAGCCCGGCGTCCGGGTTATTTCATCTGGTGCACGATTCCCGGGACCGGGGCTTCGTCGTCGAGCGCGACCACCTGAATACGAACCGAAGCACGGCGCGCCGCCAGCCAATGATCGCGCTTGACGGGGACGATCAGCACACTGCCGGGCGGATAGACGGTCTTCTTCGTCTCGTCGACCTCGTCACCATCGCCACGTTGGACAGTGCTGCCAGCACCAAGGAAGCAAGAAGAGTTTTCATGACAATGTCCGCCATCTGGATGATCCCATGGGACTTCAAGGGCTGAAGGAACTTCGGGCTAACGCCCCTCGAAGGCGAAGCGGAATCCGTCCGCGGCGCGCACGATGCGCCCGGCCGACGGCGTGGGGAAATGCGCCGGCATCACCAGCACGCGGGTCCCGGCATGGCGTTGGAGGAACGCCCGGCGGGTCCTGGCGGAATGCGCCGGATCGACGCAGAAACAGCTGCTGAGCCACGGCTCGGCGCATTGCAGCGGATGGTGCATCAAATCACCGGTCATGACCGCTTCGCGCCCGCGGCCGCGCACGCGCACGCAGACATGACCCGGCGTGTGGCCGCGCGCGGGCTCCAGCCGTACCCAGGGATCGACCTCGTGGTCGCCGGCGACGAAATCAGCCAGCCCCGCGGCGATCACCGGCAGGATGCAATCCTCGTAATAGGGATCGTCGGTGAAGCGCGCGCTTGCGTACTCGGCCTGCCAGAACGCCCATTCCTGGCGGTCGAACACGTAGCGCGCGTTGGGAAAGGTCGGCACCCAGCGCCCGTCGAGACGCCGCGTGTTCCAGCCCACGTGATCGACGTGCAGATGGGTGCACAGCACGTAATCGACCGCTTCGGGCGTAAGACCTGCAGCCGCCAGATTCGCCAGATAAGGCCAGTTCTTGCGGTGATAGCGCGGCTTGCCCGGCCGTTCGCGGTCGTTGCCGCTGCAGCTGTCGACCAGGATGACGCTGCGTGGCGTGGTGATGACGAAGCTGTGGAAGGCGATCGTCAACAGACCGGTCGCCGGGTCCAGCAGATCCGGCTCGAGCCAGTCGCGATGACGGGCCAGGACCGCCTCACCGAGGTCGGGCAGCAGCACGGTCGGTGCGATCAGCGGCTGCTCGAATTCGAGCACGCGCCGGATCCGCACCTCGCCCAGGTTCCATTCGTCCATCCGTCAGCCTTCGGCGTGCCCGCCCCTCCCTCAGAGCGCGCGATGCATCACCAGCGCATCGACCGGCCCCTGGCTCGGATGGTCGAACGCCGCAGGCAGGACCCCGACGGTCGTAAAGCCGAACCCGCGCCACAGCCGCACCGCGCGCGCGTTGGTCGCAACGACGAAGTTGAACTGCATCGCACGGAACCCGCGCGCCCTTGCGCGATCGAGCGAGTGTGCGCACATCGCCCGGCCGATGCCGCTTCCGGCGACGGCGCGCGCGCTCACATAGCCGCAATTCGCAACATGGCTGCCGCCGCCCAGATGGTTGGCCCGCAGGTAGTAGGTTCCGAGAACCCTCTCGCCGGCCACGGCTACGAAAACCTCATGGCCGGCGCCCATCCAGTAGGCCAGGGCATCGGCGCGCGGCCAGTCGCGCGGCAGAGGATAGGTTTCGCCCGCCCGCAGCATCGGCTCCAGGATTTGCCAGACCGCTTCGTCCTCGCCCGGTCCGGCCATGCGTATCGTGATGTCTGGGCGGTCTTCGGGAACCATGGCGCGGCGACTACAATGATCCAGTACGGCAGACGTGTGAAGGCGGACGAACGATGTTGGACCTCACGGCACGGTTTCTCAACGGCCTGGTCGAGATCCCGGTCCACCACGTGCGCGGCGGGACCTCGACCGGGATCGTGCTCGACGAACGCTGCCTGCCCGGCCCGCTGGAACTGCGCGAAGAGGTGATCCGCGCCATCATGGGCGTACCGCCGCGCGGGCAGATGCCGGGCAACCGCCAGCTCACCGGGCTGGGGCGCATGCTCAGCACCAGCAACAAGGTCTTCATCATCGGCCCGCCGACGCGGCCCGACGCCGATATCGACAGCACGCTCGCACAGCTCGCCGCCGACAAGAGCGCGATCGACTGGAGCGTGAACTGCGGCAACATGTCCGCCGTCCTGCCCTTTGTCGCCCTGGAAACCGGGCTGGTGGCGCCCCGGCGCGGTCCGGTTCGGATGCGTATCCACAACCGCAACACCGGCACGGTCGTCGAGGCGCGGTTGCGCATGCCGGCGCCCGGCGATGCGCTCGTCTCCGATACCGAAATACCGGGCGTGCCGGGCGTCTGGCCGGGCGTCTGGCTGTCACTCGATTCGCCGACGGGAACCAAGACCGGAAAGCTGTTCCCGACCGGGACACGGAAGCAGACCATCGACGGCATTGAGGTGTCCTGCGTCGATTTCGCGATGCCCATGGTGATCGTTCGCGCATCGGATTTCGGCCGCACCGCCGAAGAGCCGCCCGAGCTTCTGGAGGCCGATACCGCGCTGGTATCGGCGATGCGCCGCCTGTGGGTGGCGGCCGGGCTGCGCATGGGTCTGACCCGCAACGGCCGACCGATGACCGCCGAAGAGCTTGCGGTGAGCGAGACCGTCCCCAAGATCTGTCTGATCGCCCGGCCGGACGACCGCCAGGTTGCGCGGGGGATCAATGTCCGCGCGCGCTACTTCACGCCACAGACCTGTCACCGGTCGATGGCGGTCACCGGCGGGGCGTGCCTTGCCGCCGCCGCCCTGATCAGCGGCACGCTCGCCAACGAGGTGGCCGCGGGACTCCAGGGGCTGGGCAAGGCGTCGGCCGAGCACGCCGTGGGGATCGGGAACCCCGCCGGCGCCCTGGAAGCGCGGATCACCGGGCACGCGCGCGCCGGGGCGATCGACATCCAGGCTGTGTCCTATGTGCGCAACGCCCAGATCCTGCTGCGCGGCCACACGCCGCTCTATAACGCCTCGCCGGACCTCGTTGCCTACTATCGCGGAATCCTGCGCGCCGCCTGAGGCGGCGCTGGCAATCCCGGCGGCGGGTTGGTATACAGCCGCAAGACCGGCTGCGGCCGGGCGCGAGGCTTTTGATCCCCGGTAGCTCAGTTGGTAGAGCGGGTGGCTGTTAACCACCATGTCGCTGGTTCGAGTCCGGCCCGGGGAGCCAGCACGCAGGACCCGATCCTTTCGCCGGATCGGGTCCGTTGCGTCCCCGCGGGACGGTGCGGCGACATCGGCGCTTCATCCCCGGTGGGCGGCGTCGTAAACTCGTACCGTCATGGCTCATGCAAGCCACGCCACACCTGCGGCGGCACGGGCCCGGCCCGCCGGATCGGCCGATGCGGATCCGCCGCGGTGACGGCGGACAATCTTCTGACCCTGGATCTCGCCAGGTTCAGCCGGCGCGACCTCGACAAGATCGCAGCCCTGTCCGGCAAGCTCGCGCTGATGCACCGCTGGTACCGGACCGAGCGCCGGTCGGTGGCAGGCAGCGAACAGGTCGCGATCTTTTCCGGCGACCGGTCCAGCACGCCCTATGCTGGCTATCGCATCACCCGGCTGGAGGATGGCGCCTACCGGCTGAGCGATTACCGGACCGGGCGCGTCCTGGCCACCGCGCGCGCGATCGATGCGGTGCTGGAGGCGATCCCCGGCGACTTCTACCATTCCGGACCGGGCCGACGGCGCTAGCGACGCGGCGGCCGTTGTTGGGCGCACGCTGCTGGGGTAGACTCCGGGCAAGCGCCCGGAGGGACCAGCAATGAGCCAGCTTGCGCCGTTCAATCTCAAGAAATGGATCGATGAACACCGCGCTCTCCTGAGGCCGCCGGTGGGCAACGCCCAGATCTGGCAGGACGCCGATTTCATCGTCACCGTCATCGGCGGGCCGAATCAGCGCACGGACTATCACGACGACCCGCTGGAGGAGTTCTTCTATCAGCTGGAAGGCGACATCACCCTGCGCGTCATCGAGGACGGCAAGCCGCGCGATATGGCCCTCAACGAGGGCGACGTGCTGCTGCTGCCGCCGCATGTGCGCCATTCGCCGCAACGCCCTGCGGGCTCGGTCGGGCTGGTGATCGAGCGCCAGCGCCCGCCTGGGGCGCTCGACGCCTTTGAGTGGTATT
>CAYFYS010000228.1:0-4497 GCA_964347365.1 uncultured Rhodospirillaceae bacterium
GGTAGAGTTCCAGCCGTAGATCGATTTCGATCTGCGCGCGCCGCAGCGCGCGGAAGTATTTGGCGATGTCCTCGGGATCGGGGTCCCCGGTGATCATCGTGGCGATCATGAAGCTGGTATCGACCACCTTGCGGTAGCCGAGCTGTTCGGCGAAGTAGAACGGCCCGCTGAACAGGCTGACCGCCGGCGCCGCGCCGTCGATCAACTGCTCCAGGCGGTGGAACAGCAGCCCGTCGGCGAAGGTGAGCCTGATGTCGCCGGCGTCAAGAAAGGTCTCCAGCGCCTGGATGGTCGAGTAGTGGCTGCCCGACTGGTAGCCGACGGAGATCGGCACACCGGCGAGGTCCTCGGGCGCGCGGACGTCGGAGTCCGCGGGCACGAAGATGCCGCAGGGCGCGACCGAATAGCATGCCGGATAAAGCTTGCCGTGGCCGGAGGCCGCCGCGGCGTTGACCGTCCAATGGCACGCCGCGCTCACATCGCAGCTTCGCCCTTCCTCGAAGGTCTGATAGGCCCCGACCCTGTCGCCGAGGTCGTGATACTTGCCGTCCTCGGACGTAAGCTGTTCGCGAAAGACGTAGTCGAGCCCTTCGTCGGCGAAGAAGCCCTTCTCCTCGGCGACCCACTCGTGCAGCCGCATATGCGGTGCGATGACGAATTCGGACATGGGCAGGCTCCTCGATCTCCTGTGGTGTACGTCTGATATACGTCGTGCGCGGCATCGATGGCGTTGGCGACGATCACTCCGGTTCGGAGACCGTGTAGCGGCGCAGCAGCCGCTCCTCCGCCGCCGGGAAGTCGGTCCGCGCGTGCTTGAGGCAGCGATTGTCCCAGATCACCAGATCGCCCGGCGTCCAGGGGTGGGCGTAGACGAATTCGGGCTTCTCGGCGTGATCGAACAGCTCATCGAGGATCGGTCCGCTCTCCGCCGGATCGGTGTCCACGACGCTGTCGGTCATCAGCCGGCTGAGATACAGCGCCGGGCGCCCGGAGTCGGGATGGATTTTCACCAGCGGGTGAATCGCCTCGGAAAGATCGGTCCGGCTTTCGTCGATCAGATCGCGGGTCACCGAGTCATAGTTGTAGATGTGGCGGGCGCGCTTGCCCTCCAGCCATTGTTTGCGAGACCGCGGCAGCGCTTCGTACGCCTTGGTCAGGTTGGCGAACAGGGTCTCGCCGCCGCGCGAGGGGATCCTTATGGCAAACAGCGTGGTCGCCCGGTAGGGCACCTTGCGGTGTGCGCCGTCGGAATGGAAATGCATCTCGCCGTCGGGCAGCGAGCCGATCTGCCTGCCGTTCCTGCGGATGTTGCTGACCAGCATCACCCCGCGCTTGGCGTTGGTGGTCGCAAGGGTGGCCGATGGCGGCCGGAACGCGGCATCGACCGGCCCGAACACTGCGGCGAAGCGTACCTGATCCTGGGCGGAGATCTTCTGGTTCGGAAAGCACAGCATGGCGTGTTCGACAAAGGCCGCGCGCATGGCTGCGGCGACCGGCTCGTCATAGGCCTCGCGCAGGTCGATGCCGGTCACCCGCGCACCGAGCGCGGGCGCCAGCGGCACGATCTCAAGGTCGGGCATGGCGCTCCCCCCTGCTCTCGAACGGCGGTCGCGCCTCGCAGATCCGCCGCGCAGGATCATCATCCAAATTCACGCACCCGCAACCGGCCGGCGCCCCGCCCGGCCAACCCGGGGCGATCGGCCCCGAGTTGGCGGGGACGATGGGCGCCTGCATCTCAACCCTTGCCGCGGGTCTCCTCGGCGGCGGCCTTGAAGAGCTCCCACATTTCCCGAGTGTTGGGGTTGGTGCCCAGGATGCGCTCGCCGATCGGCCGCGCGCGGCGCAGGAACTCCGCGCGCTCCCCCACGGAAAGGCGGTGAACAGTTCCGCCTTCATCGGCCCATTTCTGCTCCCAGAGAGCGTTGATGTGCGCGGAGATCCGCAACCCCTCATCAGCCGCTTCGGGGCCGAGATCGAATAGCGCCTTGCGCAAGTCCGCCGGCAGCTTGTTCAGCCAGCGCTTGCTGAACCAGATGCCGGTGGGAATGAAGCCGCCATGGGTGAGCGTGATGTGTTTGGCGACGGTATAGAATTTCGACGGCCCCATGACCACGATCGCGCTGCGCGCACCGTCGATCACGTTGCGCTGGATGGCCGGCAGCACCTCCGAATAGGCGATCGGGATGCCGGTCACGCCGAGCGCCTTCATCAGGGCGACCTCGAGCTTGCTGGCGAGCACGCGGATCTTCTTGCCTTGCAGGCTGGCGAGCGTGTCCAGCGGCTGCTTGGAGGCGAACGCGCCCTCGCCCGAGCCGAACAGGTAGCAGCCGACGATGCCCTTGTGCTCGGCCAGTCGCAGCAGTCTGGTCCGGACACTGGGATGGTTGACCGTGCGGTGCATGTGCTTGAGGTCGTCGAACAGCCCGGGCGCATCGACCACTTGAAAGGCCTGGTTGATGCCTACGAAAAAGCCGGGCGGGGTGTGGAGGGCCTCCTGGGTGCCAAGCTGGACGCCCTCGATCTGGC
This sequence comes from uncultured Rhodospirillaceae bacterium, assembly GCA_964347365.1. Lineage (GTDB taxonomy): Bacteria > Pseudomonadota > Alphaproteobacteria > MPNO01 > MPNO01 > CAYFYS01. The sequence goes on from CAYFYS010000228.1 coordinate 2,527, forward strand.
GCGAGATCTTGCCGAGCTGCGCGGCGGGGAAAATCTGCACCCTGATCCGCCCGTCGGTCCGCTTTTCGATCTCCTTCTTGTAGAACTCCGAGGATCCCTGCTGCGGGCCTTTGACGGTCGCGAAGCCGATCTTCATGTTGTAGGTCTTGGCCGCCCCCGCGCCGGCGGTCAAAGCGAGCGCGGCGGCTGCGGCCAGAGCCGATGCCGTCGCCGCCCATGGAGATGTCAACCTCATGTGAGCCTCCGTTGTTACTGGAGAAAATCGTTCACACAGAGAATCGTTCACGCACTGGGCCGGAATCATATGGGGACCCGGGTGGCGAGTCCATCGATGCGAGGACAATCGCGCCGACGCAGCGGCCGGGCATCGCCTGTCCTGCTCCGGCTCAACGGCCCTTGAAGTCGGGCGAGCGCTTTTCCATGAACGCGGTGCGCCCCTCGACATAGTCCTCGCTGGCGTAGCAGGCCTCGACCAGGGCCTGGCAGGCGGCGAGGTCGCGCGCGCTCTCGGGCTTGAGCACCTCTCCCATGATCGCCTTCATGGCCTTGACCGTCAGCGGCGCGTTGCCCGCCACCGCGGCCGCGTACCCGGCAGCGAAATCCTCGATTTCACCATCCGGCACCACCTTCTGCACCAGGCCGATCCGCAGCGCCTCCGCAGCGTCCAGCCGGCGGGCGGAAAAGGCGATGTCGCATGCCGCCCCGGGACCCACGGCATCGACCAGCCGCTTCAGCCCGGCGAAACCGTAGCCGAGCCCGAGGCGGGCCGCCGGCAGGCCGAACTGCGACTTCGCCGAACAGAAGCGCAGATCGCAGCACAGCGCCAGCGCCAGCCCGCCGCCGATGCAGAACCCGTCGATCTCCGCGATCGTGGGCTTTGGCAGGGACTCCAGACGTGCGTTCGCCGCAGCGACGGTTGCGTTGTAGCGACCGATGGCGTCCGCGCTGGAGCGTTCGGACTCAAAGCGCGAGATATCCGCCCCGGAGACGAAGGACTTGCCGCCTGCACCGGAGATCAGCACCACACGGATTTCGGGATCCGCAGCGAAGTCGGACAGGATCGCTTCGGACTGCTCCCACATCTCCAGCGAGACCGCGTTCCTGCGCGCGGGGTTGTTGAAGATCATCCGGCCGATGAAGCCGTCCCTTCGGGAAACCATCTTGTCGGTTGCCATCGCGCCGCTCCCCTGCCTCACCTCAGATCACGCCCTTTTCGCGCAGCCGCACGATGTCCTCGACCGTCAGACCGGCGGCGGACAGGATCTCCTCGCAATGCTCGCCCGGCTCCGGCGCCGGGGCGGCCAGCGTGCTCGGGGTCCTGCTCAACGTGACCGGCTGACCCAGCATCCGCGTGCGCCCGAACGGGTGGGTCTCGATCGGCCGGGCGATGCCCAGATGCACGACCTGGGGGTCGGCAAAAACCTGCGCGATGTCGTTGATCGGACCGGCCGGAACGCCGGCCTCGGCGAACAGCGCAAGCAGGTCGTCGGAGGTTCGCGTCTCGGTGACCGCCTCGATCAGGGCGTTGAGCGCATGGCGGTTCTCCGAGCGCAGCGCACCGGTCTTGAACCGCGCATCGTCCCGCCATTCGGGCCGCCCGACGGCGGTGCAGAACCGTGCCCAGATCCTCTGGCCCGACACGCCGATATTGATGTGGCCGTCGGCGGTACGGAACACCCCGGTCGGGATCGATGTCGGGTGGTCGTTGCCCGCCTGGGCCGGCACCTCGCCGTGGACCAGGTAGCGCGCGGCCTGGAAGTCGAGCATGAAGGCCTGGGCCTGGAGCAGCGAGGTCTGGACCCACTGGCCCCTGCCGGAGGCCTCGCGTTCCAGGAGGGCGGTCAGGATGCCGAGTGCGCAGAACAGCCCCGCGGTCAAGTCGGCGACCGGGATGCCGACCCGCATCGGCCCCCGGCCGGGCTCGCCGGTGATCGACATGAGCCCGCCCATGCCCTGGGCGATCTGGTCGAA